>JACMKN010000331.1 GCA_014380135.1 Deltaproteobacteria bacterium | reverse complement strand
GGACTACAAAACCCCGGCTGAGGTATATTTCAACGGGCTACTTGAGCTGGCTGATCTTTCAAAGAACAGGGACATTCAACTGAGCTGAACCAAACTTAAATTCTTCATTTTTCTGTCTTGACAACCGTCAGTACCTTACTGACGGCAAAACTATCTGGTTTGCATGGTACGTTTATTAATCTTGATTCTAATTAAAGCAGTAGTGTATCATCCCGTCTTGCCGGTGTTTGGTTCCAGTTTCCGACGGAAACAGACACGAGCAAATTATTTGTCAACCCGGAGGACTGTATGTCAAAGCAAGAGTTCATATCTTCGCCAACACGAACTGGAGTAAGAACCGGCATTGCCACCAAGATTCTCCTGGTGGCAACCCTGGCCCTGATAACAGGTCTCATTATCGTGGGGGGAGCGGCACTGTACCTCGAAAAGCAGGCGCTGGTGGGTCTGCAGCGGGAAAACAGCCTGACGTTTGTCAACGTCATGGGTGACGACATTAAAACCGCCATGATGGCAGATGACATGAAAAAGGTGGATGTCTATATCAAGGATGTGATTGAAAAAAAGCGGGCGATGGCTTTTTCCATCTACAATGAGAAGGGTGAGGAGCGCGGCAACGGTGCAAAAGGCGACAACCTGGTAGCCGAGGTTTTAAAGAGCAATAAAACCGCCAGTTCCGAGGGCACACAGAACGGGATCCATATTCTTGAGACCATTTTACCACTCCCCAACGAAGAACGCTGCCAGAACTGCCATGACAAGGAAACCAAGATGCTGGGCGCGCTCAAACTTAACACCAGTATCGAGCAGGGCTATGCCGCCAGCAGGACAGCCACCTTCTGGCTGCTTATCGCAGGGGCTGTGGCGCTGGCCGCCAGCTTTGTATGCCTGATGATTGTTTTGAGGCTGACCGTCACACGGAAGATTAACGACTTTGTTGCCAAGGTTACCGATCTCGCCAGAGGCGAGGGAGATCTTACCAAGCAGATCATAGTAAAGTCCAATGACGAATTCGGGCTTCTGGCCGACGAGATAAACTCGCTTGTGGATAAGATCAGAAGGATTATAACCCAGATTGCCCAGACCAGCGAGCAGGTCTCCGCGTCAGCCGTAGAACTTCAGTCCAATGCCACACAGATGGCCGCCGGTGCCGAGGAGGTAGCTGCGCAGGCCGAAACAGTTGCCACAGCGGGCGAAGAAATGTCGGCCACATCCGGCGACATCGCCCAGAACTGCCAGATGGCTTCCGAAGGTTCTCAACAGGCCAGTGCCGCCGCAGTTTCCGGAGCACGGGTTGTGGACGAGACTATTAAAGTCATGAACAGCATTGCCGAGCGGGTCAGAAGTTCGGCCAAAGCAGTTGAAAGCCTTGGCAGTCGCTCCGACCAGATCGGCGAGATTGTCGGCACCATCGAAGATATCGCCGACCAGACCAACCTGCTGGCGCTGAATGCAGCAATCGAAGCGGCCCGGGCCGGCGAGCAGGGCCGAGGTTTCGCCGTTGTTGCCGATGAGGTACGGGCTCTGGCCGAGCGCACCACCCGTGCCACCCGCGAAATAGGTGAGATGATCAAGGCTATTCAGCAGGAGACCAAAGGCGCTGTGATAGCGATGGAAGAAGGGGTCAGTGAAGTTGCCAAAGGGAGCGAGAAGGCGGCCGACTCCGGCAGGGCGCTCGAACAGATTCTCCAGCAGATTAACGATGTCAACTCCCAGATCCATCAGGTTGCCACCGCTGCCGAGGAACAGACCGCAACGACCTCCGAAATCAGCAACAACATGCAGCAGATCACCGAGGTCGTCTCCAAGACCTCCCGGGGAGCCAAGGATTCCGCTTCTGCCGCCAACCAGCTTTCGGTGCTGGCCGACGATCTGCGGCGAATTGTCAGTCAGTTCAAAGTCTGATAGAAGCGGTCTGCGGAGTCAGTAGTGCGGCGGCGGCTCTTCCTGATCCGGATCCCGTGTAACGGAAGAATTCATAAGCAGTGACTGTTCCTTTAACAGCGCCACCTCGCGTTTCAACAGTTCTATGGCCAGTTCCTGCCGGCAGACGATCTCGTTCAGCTCCTGGATGGTCTTCTCCTGGTGCATGTAATGCAGTTCCAACTCATCAATTCGGTCTTGCATGGTACTCTCCATATAAAAGTAAGGTTCATTTCAAAAGGCCGGGGAAACCCGGCCTTTTCACATTGGGGAAGAATTATTATCTTACCGGCCAGCTGCTTTCCAGGTCCGGCGGATAGAAATTTTCCCGAGTACGGTTATAGTAGCCGAACTGCAGGCGGGGAAACTCCTGCTTGAGCCGTTCCAGTAAATGGTACATGCCGATACCCTGCCCCGTCACCCCCATCTCGCGGTTGTAGTAATCCGGGTCGATCGACAGGTTGCGCATCTGGATCATGTCGAGGCCGGTCTCCCCCACAAAACGTAGCAGCGCCTCGACCTCTTGCGGGGCGTCACTGACACCGGGCGAGACCAGATAGTTGATCATCGTAAAATGACCGGCCTGTTTGGCAATATTTACCGAGCGCAGCACATTAGCGAAGGCGTAACCTCTGGGGCGATAATAGCGGTTATAGGGTTCTTCACGCACCGAGTTCATCGAGAAGCGGAAGGAATCCATACCGGCCTCGCACAGTTGGGAGATCCTGTCCGGCAGGGAGCCGTTGGAGTTGAAATTGACCGTGCCGCGCGAGGTGGCCTTTTTCATGCGGCGGGTGGCCTCGGCGATCGTGTCGGCCTGCAGGATCGGATCCCCCTCGCAACCCTGGCCGTAGGAAACAATGGCCTGCTCGGCCTGTTCCAGATGCGGCACGGCGATTTCGCACAGCTCTTCGGGAGTCGGTACAAAGCTGATCCGCTCGTGGTTGGACGGACAGCATTCCGACTCCTGCAGCGAGATGCACCCCAGACAGGCCGAATTGCAGACCGGCGAGGTCGGCAGCGGCACCTCCCAGCGGCGGTAAAAGAGATTCTTGGCGGCGAAGCAGTGGTAATCTACGGCGCAGCGGGAAAGCTGTTCCATCAGGCGATTGCCCGGCATCTCCTTCAGCATCTTCCGTACCAGAGGATCCAGGGTGCGGTCGTCGTAGTTGACCGGATTCCAGTTGCTGTTGCCGTCCACCTTGCTGGCGGCCACGACAAAACAGTCGCGCTCCTGATCCCATCCCACGGCGGTATAGGACCAGAGCGGCAACTGGCTTGTCTTGGCGGAATAGTCGCAGGCCGGCAGCAGTGTGCGCATGTAGCCGGGCGCCATGAAGGCCGACACCGCCTGGATCCGCTGGCTGCGCTTCCCTTCCCGGATCGTGTCCACCGTGACGAAGGCTTTCTTGCGCGAATCCCAGGCTATCGGTGGCATGGCCGGCATCGTAAAGAGCCGGCTGTCCTCGGGAAGCGGGATCAACTCCACATCTTCCGGCAACAGCGGCACGTTCCCGTTCATGCCGACCATGCAGAGTTCGGGGTGGTCGAAGATATTTCCTTTTTGATCGGCATAGATCATTTTCGGCAGACGTCGTGACACAAAAGTTCTCCTTGGTTGTTTATCGAGCGGTACTCTACCCTTTCGGATTCCGCATTTCAACCGCTTATCCGTCAGCCGCTGTCGTCCGGAACGAAACTTTTTAATTATTGAACAGACAGCGCGGACTAAAACGCATTTGACAAGCTCCCCGCGGTTTCTGAAATCAAAATGGCCGCTCTACGCTTGCATTTATAACAGGTTATGCTACTGTTTGTCGCATTTATTAAATATGGCTTCACCAAATAATCGCCTTTAACGACACTGTTTCACAGCGGGGCAATGCTCCCCCATCCCGATTATGGAAAGAATGGCAAATGAATCATAAAACTGAAGAGATTACGGTGCGCAAGCAGGTACTCGAACTGTCCAGACATGGACTTCACCTCCTGAAAATCCGGCATTACGCCGAGGCCCGCCTGACATTTGAGGAAGCCCTGCTGTTGGCCCCGGATGATCTCTATCTTATGACAGGCATGGGCGACACCCTGCGACAGCAGAAAGATTTTTCAGCCGCCGCCGTTTATTACCGGAAAGTCCTGGAGCTCGACCCAAGCAACCCATTTGCCCTGCGCGGCCTGGGCGACGCCCTGCGTGGACTGCAGCAATACGGGGACGCGATCAGCTTCTGGAAAAAATATCTTCATCTGAAAGGTTCCAGGGACGTTTTTGTGCTGACACGCATCGCCGACTGCTACAAGACCCTGGATAACTACGAAGATTCACAATCCTACTATCAGAAGGTACTCGCCCTTGATCCAAATGACCGCTATGCACTGATGGGGCTGGCCGATCTGTATCACAAACGTGGGCTGGAACTCCCGGCAATTGAATATTACGAAAAAGCCCTGGCCAATGGCGTGACACTGATCAACATCCTGACCATTGTCGGCAATCTGCACTACCGGCAGGGACATTTCGAAAAGGCCAGGATATATTTCGAGAAGACCCTCGCTCAGGAGCCGGGCAACTCTTACGCGCTGTACGGTCTGGGCAATTATTACCGCTGGAAGAACGATTATCGGCGGGCAGTGGAATTTTGGGAGAAAATTCTGGAAACTAATGCCGGCACCGTCAACCTGCTGACCCGCCTCGGTGATGCTTACCGCAATCTGGGCCAGTACGAAGCTGCCGAACGAGCTTACAGAAGCAATCTGGACAAAAGTTATGACATGTTCACCATGGTGGGCATGATCAAGCTGCGCAGCCTGCAGGGTCGCCTGAAAGAAGCCTGTGACTGCTACGACGAACTTTTGCGCAATGAAGGAGAAGATCGAAAAGCTTTCGCCACAGTCGGAGATCTGCTGATCCAGCAGGATGAGCCCGGGCTGGCACTACAGTTTTTCCGCCACGTCCAGCAGCGCCAGAAAGATCATACGACAGTCATCAGCATCATTGCAGATCGTATCAGACAGCTGGAAGAGGCATGAACAAATCCCTGAAGTTTTCATTCCACTCATACGACCCCACTTATCTCCACTTTTCCTGATCCTACAAAAAAAAGGGGATGACCGAAGCCATCCCCCGAATTCCACAACATTTGTTCAGAACATCAGTGATCGACAGCCTTGGCCATGCCGAGACCGGTGTTCTGACGGACGTAGATCTCGTCGAACATCTCTTCGGAGCGCTTGCTGGGGAACAGCAGCGTACCGAAGATGGCGGCCATGAAACCGAGCGGGATCGAGATGATGCCCGGGTTTTTCAGCGTCAGGATCGGTTTGTCAAGGCCCATGATGGACTTGCCGTCCTTGTTCTTCTCGAAGTCAACCTTGGCGGTTGACAGCGCTTTGGCATCCAGTTCGCTAAGTGCCGCGCCAGGGGGC
>JACMKN010000057.1 GCA_014380135.1 Deltaproteobacteria bacterium | reverse complement strand
TCGGAAGGGATCCACGAAGAAATGGTCTCTTTGACGGTCTGTTTGTAATAGAGCATGAAGAAAACCAGGATCGGCGAAAGGACAATGTTGAAAAGGTTGAAAAAGATACTTGTTCCAAAACCGTACACCCAGGTGCCGGTATTCTCCGCCACCGTATCAATCTTGCCGGTTGTCTTTTCTATCAGCCAGTTGATTTCCGCGGAGCCATAGCGGTCCGGAAGTCGTTCCTTCCACTCCATCGCGAGCTGTTTGAGCTTTTGAATGTAAAGCGGCAGGTCGCGGATGAAGGCGTTCCAGTTTATCGTGATGGCCGGCACGATGAACGTCAGGAAGAAAACTGTCAGAATGCCCAGAATGACGTACAGAAGTCCCAGAGCGTAGATACGTTTTATTCCGTTCTGTTCGGCACGTAACAGAAGGGGATCGAGCAGATAGGCGATTACCCAGGAAAGCAGGAAGCAGGAAATAGTGTGCTGCAGGGCGTAGCCGGTAACAGCCAGCAGGCATAACGTCAGTATGACGGCAATAAATTTGCCGTAGTCGTTACGCGGCCGGCGGCTGTGCGGTTCGTGGCCCATTAATCAATCCTGGGGGTGCATCAAGTCCTGCGTGGTCGCGTCGACCGTGAAGAGATTGTTTTCCTCCAGCCAGACTTTCAGCCTGCTGGAGAGGTACTGGTCCTTCAAGAACATCAGTCGCTCTTCCTCCTGCGGAAAAAACGAGAGGATGTCTTCAATCTTGCCGTATGGTTTTTTCCCGGCCAATGAAGCGCTCAGTAGATTTTTCAGATAAGGGTCTTCAATGGATGTGACAAATCCGGACATGATCTGCCGCTCGATGTGATAATCAAAGGGAGGGATTTCCAGAAAACGCCCGCGGTTTTTCTCCATCTGTTGCTGAAACTCATGACCTTCATCCGTGGCTGAAATAAAGAATATCTCTCCCGTGAACCGGTCAAGAAAATAGACCCGTTCCATGCCCCCGTTGGTAAAAGCGGTCAAGAGGTCTTCCCACGATATTTCTACATTGTGAACAGCCTGCATTAATGTCTCCCGTTTTCTTCTTGTTGACTTTTTATGGCTTGTCGAAGCACAATCCGACCCATGCGAACCATCTTTCTGGCCGATGCCCATCTCAAGGCACCGACCGATGACAATTATCTGCAGTTACTCCGTTTTATCCATGATCTGGAGGGAAAAATCGACACCCTGTATATCATGGGAGACCTGTTTGACTTCTGGCTGGGATTTCCGTCACATCCATTCCGACAATTTAATGCGGTACTGGATGCCTTGGAGCGTCTGGTTGCCGGCGGTTGCCGTCTCGTGTATTTCGAAGGAAATCACGACTTTCACCTCGGAGATGTTTTCGCCAAACGACTCCGTGCAGAGATTCATGCCGGTCCAGCCATCGAAACCGTGCAGGGTAAGCGCCTTTATCTCTGTCACGGCGACCAGATCAACAAAAACGATCGTTACTATCGTCTGCTGCGTTTTATACTTCGTTCCCGTATGGTTGCTGCGAGTATAGACTGTTTTCCACCGTCCTGGGCGCTAAAGGTGAAGTCGCGACTGCAACGGAGCAGTCAGGCCAGTTATCAGATCAAAAGGGAACGCTGGAACTACCGTGAAATCTTGCTGGAATTCTCCCGTCACCTGCAAAAACAGGGATGTGACGGCCTGGTTGCCGGGCATTTTCACCTGGCCCTGCAAGAAATGCTTGCCGGCCGGCCGTTTATACTGCTTTCACTGGGGGACTGGATGGGACAGTACACCTACGGCGAGATGCTGGACGGTGAACTGCGGCTGATGAAATATGCTCCGCATGAACCCCGGTAGCCTGCTAAGCTTGTTGCTACTTTTCGAAGAATTCCTCCAAAGCCTGCTCACCGACCTGTGACGCTTTTATCTTCCATTTGTCCGGATTAATAACCAATGCCACCAGCGCGATGCGCGGATTCTGTATCGGTGCAAAGGCCGCGAACCACGAGTAGTGACCCTTGGGATCGCTGCCGTTGATCGAACCGGTCTTTGCGGCGATCGACACGTCGATCAGCGGGCGCCCGCGCCGGTCATGAAACGCTTTACGCGAGGTTCCGGTCCGGACCGTACTTGAAAGCATCCGTGACAGCGATGCTGCAGTTTCAGGCGAAACCAGCCTGCGGATTTCCCGCGGGGCGAAGGCCTCCTTTTCACGTCCTTTGTCATCCGAAATACTGCTGGTCAGGGTCGGTGCCATCATCTTCCCGCCATTGGCAATGGCCGACATGATAACCGCCGCATGCAGGGGAGAAATTTTGACATCGTGATCCAGTCCGGCGCCCATCAACATCAGATCATTGTTGCTCTTCGGCTCGGACGCCTGACTGGGCTTGGCGGGGCTGCCCGGAAAAAGCTCCTGGTTGAACCCGAAGCTGGAGACACTTGCCATGACGGACGTTTTGCCGGCGATGTCGGACGCGATCCGGCCATAAACCGGGTTGATGGACTTGCCCATGGCAAAGGTGACATCCAGGCGGTTGTTTTTGCCGCGCGGATTGATGTCCCAGTAGCGCGGGGTTTCCGAAGTGGGGCCGCCACGGAACTCGATCACCGACTCGGGGGTGATCTTACGGCTCTCCAGTGCGGCAGAGGCGGTTATGATTTTGAACAGTGATGCCATCGGGTACAGATCGTAAGCCGAACTCTTCGTCCAGCCCGGATCAACCGAGGAGTAGGAGGTCATACCGAGGATGCGCCCCGTGGCCGGCTCTATCGCGACAAACACCCCGTACGGTACTTTGTTTTTTGCCAGAAAGTCATGCACCCTTTTCTGAAGCCCACCTTGAATCGTATAGTTGAACCGCAGGCCGTCGGTTGTTATTGCCGTCAGCTGATCTCCGTTTATGACAGCATTTTCAAGCAGGCTGTCGGCGAGCACAAAATGGCTGAGAGTTCCCGGCGGTTTGGCTGCTTCGAGCGGTTTTGGTGTGGTTTCGGTGGGAGAAGCGAACAAGCCGCTGACTTGCAGTCCAGTGGTTTTAGGCTGTCGCAGGGTTGCGATACAAACCGGTGTCAGCGCCAGGACTATCGCCAGAAAGATCAGGGTCAGCTTCAATCGCTGGAGACGTTTGCCGGTAGGAAACGACAGGCGGAACCTTGTTGACTTGACTTTCGATTTCAATCGTCTGTTGCTGGGGCCTGCGTTGAAAGGTCTGTGGTCGGAAAAGCGATTTTTATGTGATAGATGTTTGAGATCCCGCATGTCATCCCGAAATGTTTTTAGTGGATGGACTATAACGTCAAGCCCCGCGATTTGTCAACGAGCCAGACTGACTGTTAAAATGTATTTATGCGGTTTATGAATGCAATCAGCAGCCCGTAGTGATGGTGGTCGAACAGCATTGAAATGCGCGGCAGTTCCGCCAGATCCGGTTCGTCAACCTCCTCGGGAAATGCTTTGCAGCAGTGAATTTGATCGCCTTTTTTTATCAATTCCGAAAATTCATCCGTCAAAGTTGCGATCTGCTCGGCGGAAAGTTCCTTCGTCAGGCGGATGACCAGCCGGTTTTCTATGAAGCGGAGTGAGTGATAATTGAGGTAAAAAGTTTTGATGACTTGGAGCGCTTCCTGCTCGTCTCTGGTAATCGCGAACAATGAAAAGTCTTCTCCGGAGATAAAACCCTTGACCAGCAGGCTTTGTTTCACAAAGTCAAAGAATCGTTCCCAGTACCCGTCTTGATCATCCATCAGAATCAGTGGTTTGGGGGATGTTTTCCCGGTCTGAATCAGCGTAAAAACCTCCATTGCCTCATCCAGGGTTCCGAAACCGCCCGGAAAAACCACAATGGCATCGGCTTCCTTTACGAAGGCGACCTTTCGGTTGAAGAAGTATTTGTACGTTACCAAACGTGGATTGCGATACATGACAGGATTTGGACTCTGCTCGAAGGGGAGGCGGATGTTGACAGCAAAGGAATTTTCGCTGCCGGCGCCCTCGTTGCCGGCCCGCATGATGCCGGGACCGCCGCCGGTAATGACCATATAGCCGTTGTCGGCCAGGCTCCTGCTGAAGCGCACGCATTTCAGATACATCTCTTCCTGCGGTTCGGTACGCGCCGAACCGAATATTGTAACTTTTTTGCGGTTGCGGTAAGGACCGAAAACCCGGGCAGTGTATCGCATCTCGCGCAGCGTGCGGTTGATAAGCTTCAGATCTGCCAGGTAATCAATATCCTGACCAATCTTCAGTGTGGAAAGGAGCATTTCCTTGATGATGGCTGGATGATGAATATCCCCGGCTTCTTCGATCAAGCGGCTGACGATCTGATCTATCTGATTATTGGTGCGGGAAAAACTTATATCCATTGTTCCTGCCCTTTCGCTGATATTGGTAAGTCAATAACATTGTTAACGCACCTATCCTGTTTGCGTGGGATCTGGTAACGGAGTGCAACGGTATCACAGCCGGGTTTGTAAAGCAAACGACTGATGGCTGAATCGGTCGGCGATTAAACTTGAATCCGGGCGGCGGTTTTGATATAAAATACATTTCTTTTGATAAATACTGTATTTATGGATTTAAAAGCCGTCAGGCAAGGAGACAAGGCATGTCCAATCCACAGCTGGTCATGTATGATGAAGAATTCCAGGAAATCAACGAAGTCATCGGGCGCTTGCTCAAAGAAGCCAATGCCAAGGTGATTTTTCTGGTTGACAAGAATGGGCAGCTCATATCGGGAGTTGGTGAGACGGAACGATTTGATACGACCTCGCTTGCGTCGCTGACGGCCGGCAATATAGCTGCGACCGGTGGTCTTGCCAAGCTGATTGGCGAAAAGGAATTCTCGATTCTCTTCCACGAAGGGGAGAAGGATAACCTGCATATATCAATCGTCGGTGGCCGGGTTATCCTGGTGGTTTTGTTTGATAGCCGTTCTTCTCTTGGACTTGTTCGTCTGCGCGTCAAAAAATCCTCGGAAGAACTTTCGACTATTTTTGAAAAGCTTATGAAAAAATCCGAGGAACGTGAAAAACGTGGTTCGTCCGAGTTTCCCTTCGCAGAGATTACCGATGACGATATCGATAACCTTTTCAGCTAATCTGATTACGGGGTAAGTTAAGGATGTCTTTCATCAACTATGCTTCTCGTGAAATAAACTGCAAGATCGTCTATTACGGTCCGGGGTTGTGCGGAAAAACAACCAATCTCCAGTTTATTTATCAGAAAACCGCACCGGACGCCAAAGGGAAGATGATCAGCCTGGCGACAGAAACCGAGCGGACTCTGTTTTTTGATTTTCTGCCCCTTTCGCTGGGAGAAATTCGCGGATTTAAAACCCGTTTTCATCTCTATACCGTTCCTGGACAGGTTTTTTATGATGCTTCCCGCAAGCTGATCTTGAAGGGTGTCGATGGTGTGGTTTTTGTTGCCGATTCCCAGGAAGAGCGGATTGATGCCAACATAGAGTCGCTGGAAAATCTGCGGATCAACCTCAAAGAGCAGGGTTACGACCTGGACAAGTTGCCATACATTATTCAGTACAATAAACGCGATCTGCCGGGCACAATGACAATAGAGGAATTACGTCGAGAGCTGAATCAGACAAATGTGCCGGAGTTTGAGGCCTGTGCTACAACTGGTGAAGGAGTCTTTGAAACTCTCAAAGCGGTAGCCAAGATGATACTTATTGATCTGAAAAAAGGCAAATAGACCTGTTTTGACTATAAGGACGATTCTGTTCATGTCAGATTGACAGTCTGTTCGATTCAAAGAAATATTCCTGCGACTATTTAAACTTGATTTTTTTGACGTTGCATGGTAGGTAGTCTATCCCACCTTGCTGAAGGAAGAAATATACGGAGAGATGGCCGAGTAGGTCGAAGGCGCTCGCCTGCTAAGCGAGTATACTGGGAAACCGGTATCGAGGGTTCGAATCCCTCTCTCTCCGCCACTTTTTTATCCGGATATTTAATTGACTCCTGCACAATATCTAAAGAATATTCCAGTTGCCCTGTTTGTTTTGTGGTTTTTGACTGCATGTCAGGGTGAAAGTGAACAGTCCCCAGCCTCTCTGCAGCCCACTATTTCCCATAAAACAGTCAAAGAAAAAACAGTTGTGGTTCCGACGGATGTAAAGAAATCCTGGAGAGCCGTAAAAATTGCTGTAATTGACAAGACGCGTGCCACAGAAAATATCTATACAGTGCCTATCGGCGGCATGTCCCGCATACCGTCATCGAATCTTACCATTACAGCCGAAGCCTTTCTTCCTTCTTTTGTCATGGAAGGTACTACCATGACATCCTCTTCAAATGAGCTTATTAACCCGAGTGTCAAAGTCCGGATTGTCGATAATGGTCAGCCTGTTTTCAGCGGCTGGCTGTTTTCCAGATTTCCCACCACGCATGCCATAACGCATCCCAAATACGGTTTTACCCTGGTGGGTGCGGTGCCCTTCTCCAAGTAGTCTGTCGATGTTGCTAGGCGGGAATGCTTTCCCGTGCCAACTGGTCGCAACGCTCGTTTTCGGCATGGCCGTCGTGGCCGCGGACCCAATTCCACTGCACGCTATGCGGCTGGCTCAATGCAAGCAGCTGTTCCCATAAATCCCGGTTAAGAACTGGTTCTTTCTTGCTGTTGCGCCACCCCCTGCGCTGCCATCCTGCGATCCATTCGGTCATCCCCTTAACCAGATATTGCGAGTCGGTCGTGATTGTGACCTGGCAGGGGCGGGTCAGTAAACGCAGCGCTTCGATGGCGGCACTCATCTCCATGCGGTTGTTGGTAGTCTCTTTTGCGCCGCCACGGATTTCCTTTTCGTGTTTGCCATAGCGCAGGATAGCCCCATAGCCTCCCGGACCAGGGTTGCCGCTGCAGGCACCATCGCAGAATATCTCTACGGTCTGAAAATCAGGCTTCTCCACAATAGGCACCTTCTTCCTTCAACAGGTTTGCAATTGACTGCATGACACGTTCAACTATTAACTGATGAGTCTCCTTGCAATCTTCCCGTTGAAAAAGATCCTCAAAATCAAGAGCCTGCCCGAACAGTACCGAAGCCTGCTGCCCCAGGCCGGGAAACTTCCAGTGATTGAGTCCTGTCAGCGCGGTTGGAATCACGGTCGGGCGCGTGTCGTAGATGATTTTACCGACTCCACGGTTGCCCTTGCCGAGTTTTCCATCTTTATGACGGGTTCCCTCCGGGAAGAGCATGACTTTCTGGTCAAGCAGCAATTCGTTCAAAATCCGGTTGGCCTTGAGATCCCGTTTTCGTTTGACCGGAAACGCCCCCCATGACGAATAAATCAGCCGCTGAAACGTATTTTCGAACAGTTCTTCCTTGGCGGGGGCCCAGAGCATCTGGAAGGGATTATGTTTGATGACCGCCCAGGGGAGGAAAATTGTCTCGTAGGCAGAAATGTGGTTGGAGACCAGCAATACCGGTCCTCTGCGGGGGATGTTACCGCTTCCCTTGACAATGAAGCGGTTCAGGGCGGAAGCATATACACCAATTACATATATGGAAAAGGTGACCCAGAGACGTTGTAGCAGATTTGCCCTCACAAAAACCCCTTGATTATCGTTACAGTTGATGGTTGTCCCGGCATTTATAGCACGTTGGAGTGCGCCGGGCAACTCCCTCTAATCCGTCAGAATAACATGTTGAAATATTTCAAATACTTGTTATAGTTCATGTTGACAATTATTGGCCTTTTGGCTTGAGTTACAACTGAGTCTGGAAACTGCACTGCAGCTGGTGTCAGTTGGAACTGAGGTGGATATGCACGAATACGAGACAATACTTTTGGCAGAAGATGACCGTTTTGTCAGAGAAGCCACGGTCGCAATTCTTGAGTATGGCGGTTATTGCGTAATCACAGCCGTAAACGGGCAGGAGGCTGTCCGTTGTTTCAAGGAAAACAGGGTCGATATGTTGCTGATGGATGTAATGATGCCGGTCATGAATGGTGTGAAGGCATATCAGATCATCAAGCAAATTGATCCCGATATCCGGGTTCTTTTTACCAGTGGCTATACCGGAGAAGTGTTGGATCGGGAGCTGATAGAGGCAAAAAACGTGCGCCTGCTGCATAAACCGGTTCCACCCGACACGCTGCTCAAGGCCGTTCGTGAAATTCTGGATGCCGGGCGATGAATGCAACTGGTCGTAAAACCATTTTCAGGGGCCTGGTCATCGACATCGAGCAGATGGAGGTAGAGATCGGCTTGAAAGGGCGCCATACCTTTCAGGTCATCCGACATCCCGGCGGGGCGGGGGTTCTGCCTGTGCATGGGGATGGTACGGTTTCACTGATCAGGCAACTGCGCCCGGCGGTGGCTGCGAAAGTGCTTGAGATTCCGGCCGGGCGGCTGAGTCCAGGCGAGCCTCCCAGCGAGTGTGCCCGCCGGGAGCTGCTGGAAGAAACCGGTCTGCGTACAAAACGGATGATCCCGCTGGGTCTGATCCAGTCATCACCGGGTGTCTTTGATGAAGAAATCCATTTGTATGCTGCGCTGGAGTTGTCTGAAGGCCTGGCCGAGCCTGAGGCTGATGAGGATATTGAGGTTGTTCGTCTGAAATATGCCGATGTGCTGGAGATGGTTGCGGACGGTCGCATCAGCGATGCCAAGACGATGGCAGCACTCTTTCGCTGGCAGTTGCTGCAGGGCAACGGAGAGCGCTGCCATGCCTGAATTTGCCGTAAGTGCAGAGAAAAATCGCTGGCTGCGCCTGAAGATGGCCGAGTTGGGATTGCGCGAGGAGGATCTGATTGAGACCTTTGTGCGTTCCTCCGGTAATGGCGGCCAGCATGTCAACAAAACTTCCAGCTGTGTCCAGCTCAAGCACAAGCCTACCGGTCTGCAGGTTGCCTGTATGCGGGAACGGAGTCAATCGATAAACCGTTTTCTGGCCCGACGCGAGCTGCTGGAAAGGATTGAGGCAGCTTCCGGCGCGCTAACGCCCGAGATGAAACGTATCGAAAAACTGCGCAAGCAGAAGGACCGCCGCAGGCGCCGCGCGGCAACTTAATGCGCTTCGCTCCAGTTGGCGCCGTAACTGATATCCACCTTCAGCGGGACATTAGTTTCAACCGCCCGTGACATTTCCTCCTCCACCAGCTGTTCCATCCGTATCAATTCCTCTTCCGGAACCTCGAAGACCAGTTCATCATGCACCTGCATGATCAGGCGGCTGTGCAGCTGTTCGCTGCGAATCCGTTCATGAACCTTGATCATCGCACATTTGATGATGTCGGCGGCTGAACCCTGGATGGGATAGTTGATAGCGTTGCGTCGGGCAAAAGCCAGCACGTTGCCGTTTGTACTCCGGATGTCCGGTATCGGCAGACGGCGCCCCAGGATTGTCGTTACAAACCCGTTTTCTTCCGCCCCCCTGATGCATGAATCCAGAAACTCGATCGCGCCGCTGTGACGTTCCTTGTAGGTGGAGATGAATTCTTCGGCTGTCTTGCGGGCAATGCCTAACTGCTTGGCCAGACTGAAGGCCCCCTGGCCGTAGATGATGCCGAAGTTGATGGTCTTGGCCTGGCGGCGCATCTCTGGTGTGACCATCTCCGGAAACAGGCCGAAAACTTCGGCGGCGGTGCGGGTATGGATGTCCTCATCATTGGCGAAGGCGTGACAGAAAACTTTGTCGCCGGAGAGATGTGCCAGAACGCGCAGTTCGATCTGGGAATAGTCGGCTGAAAGGATGACGTGCCCAGGCGGTGCGATAAAGGCGTGGCGAATGCGTCGTCCTTCTTCGCTGCGAATCGGGATGTTCTGCAGGTTCGGATCGGAAGAAGAAAGGCGGCCGGTGGCGGTAACTGTCTGGTTATAGGAGGTATGCACCCGTCCGGTTCGTGGATTGACCAGACGTGGCAGGGCATCGGTGTAGGTGGATCTCAACTTCGCAACAGAACGGTAATCAAGGAACAGCCGGGCAATCTCATGCTCTTCGGCCAGCAGGGTCAGCACCTCGTTATCGGTGGACCAACTGGTTTTGCCCTTCGTTTTTTTACCGCTTTTCAACCCCATGCGCTCGAAGAGTACCTCGCCCAATTGCTTGGGAGAGTTGAGATTGAAACGTTCACCGGCCAGTTCGAAGATCCGCTCCTCAAGCGCAGCCATTCGTGCGGCAAAATCGGTGGACAGGCCGTTCAGCATTGTGCTGTCGAGCAGAACGCCACATTCTTCCATCTCAGCCAGAATCGACACCAGCGGCATCTCGACCGAGCTGAACAGCTCTGCCAGGCCATCAGCAGCCAGCAGGGGCTCAAACTTGCGTCTCAGAAGCCAGGTGGCATCGGCATCTTCACAGGCGTAGCGGGAGGCCGCCTCTATTTCCACTTCCGAAAAGTTCTTCTGGTTTTTGCCGCTGCCGGTCACCTCGCTGTAGCTGATCATACGATGATTGAGATGCTCCTGGGTCAGGGCGTCCAGTCCGTGTCCCGTGCGGGACGGATTAAGCACATAGGAGGCCAACATCGTGTCGAACCAGACCCCCGCCAGTCGGATGCCGTTGTTGGCCAGTACCTGCATGTCGAACTTGATGTTCTGGCCGACCTTGCGCAGGGCAGGATTTTCCAGCAGCGGGCGCAGCGTTTCAAGGACGGTCGTGAGGGGGAGCTGGTCGGGGGCAAGAGCTTCCCCCCTCCCAGCCTCCCCCCGCTGGGGGGAGGAAAAAAGTGGTCCATCCTCCAACGGGGAGTGGGTGGGGATGGTGGCGGCTGTCACATGTCCAACCGGAATGTAGCAGGCCTCGTGGTCCCTGAATGAAAACGACAGCCCGACGATCTCAGCCAGACGCGGGTCGAGACTGGTGGTCTCCAGGTCGAAGGCGAATTCTGAGCTCTTTTCAAGATCCTGTAGCAACTGCCGAAGCTGTTCAGGAGTGTTAATGGTGCGGTAATCGTCACTGGAAAGGGTGGCAATGGCGGTCAGTTCCTTGATCAGGGTGGTGAAGCCAAACTGCTTGAACAGTGCGTTCAGTGCCGCGGTATCCGGTTCGCGGGCGGCCAGTTCATCGTCACTGACGTGGATCGGCACGTTGCATTCGATTGTAGCCAGTCTTCTGGACAGCAGTGCCTGTTCACGGAACTCCCGCAGTTTTTCGCCATTTTTGCCTTTCACCTCCCCGGCCCGTTCCAGAAGTTCATCCAGGGTTCCGAATTCCTGCAGCAGTTTGATGGCGGTCTTCTCGCCGATTCCCGGTACTCCGGGGATATTGTCGGAAGAGTCGCCGGCCAGTCCCAGAATGTCCGGCACCAGTTCCGGCACGACACCGAAGCGTTCGAAAACTTCGGCGATCCCTGAGGTTTTGTCTTTCATTGTGTCCAGCAGCGTGACCCGTTCGGTGACGATCTGCATCAGATCCTTGTCTCCGGTAACAACAACGACCTGACCGCCGCGTGAACTGTATTCTTGCGCCAGGGCGCCGATGATGTCGTCGGCCTCAAAACCTTCCATTTCCAGAGCAGGAATATTGAAGGCCCGCACGAGGTCACGGATCGGTCCAACCTGGGCGCGCAGATCGTCCGGCATGGAAACGCGATTGGCTTTGTAATCGGGATAGATGTCATTGCGGAACGTGATTCGACCGGCGTCGAAGATCACCGCCAAATGCTGAGGTTGGTAGTCCTTGATCAGCTTCAGAAGCATCTGGACAAAACCGTAGATGGCGTTGGTCGGCTGCCCGCTCGGGGATGACAGGTGGCGGATGGCGAAGTAGGCTCGATAGATATAGGATGAGCCATCAACCAGATACAGTGTGTTGTTCGTAGTCATCGACGTTCCCCGCAATCCGGAGTTTCCCGTGTGAAGAGCAGAAACGCCATGGCCGGCCGTCGGCTGGATTCACGCATGGCGAACTGCATGCCGTCGAAGTGCCACCCCTTTGCGCTCCAGTCATTGAGAGCTTCCTCGATGGCATCTTCTGTAACAGTACCCAGTTCAATAACTTTATAGGCAGGCATGCTGAGTCCTTTGGATGGAATGCAAAACACTATATTGCAATGGCTGCTAATGCTTCAACAAAAAATAAAAAAGGCGGCCCGAGAGCCGCCTTGGTACTCAATATGGAGAGAGTTATTTCTGGAAACCGAGCTTGGCTGAAATTTCCTCGCCCGCCTTTTTCACCAGCGGAACCAGCTCCTCCTTCATCCGATCATCGGAGAAGCGCATCGACGGACCAGAAATACTGACCGCTCCAATGATGCGGCGGGTATAATCGCGGATCGGCGCACTGACACACCTTACCCCGATATCCAGCTCCTCATTATCGATGGCGAATCCCTCTTCGGCGATGACTTTCAGCTGCTTCTTGAGGGTGTCCCGGTCGGTAATCGTATGGGTCGTAAAGCGCTGAAGATCTTTTCCGGGCAGGTAACTTTCAAGCTCTTCGTCATTCATATAGGCGATCTGTACCTTGCCGGCAGCCGTGCAGTAGGCCGGCAGACGCGACCCGACCCGCGGAACGACTCTGACGGTCATGCCGGTTTCAACCACATCCAGATAAATGATATGGTGATCTTTGAGTATCGAAACGTAGGTGGTCTCATTGCAGTCGTGGACCAGTGCTTCGAGTACCGGCTTGGACTGACGCAGCAGGCCCATCTGCTTGATAAATGTCTGGCCCAGCTCCAGCGTTTTCAGGCCGAGCCGGTAGTTTTCCGTTACCCGGTTCTGTTCAATATAGCCTCGGGATTCGAGGGTTGCCAGCAACCTGAAGACATTGTTCTTGTGAAGTTTCAGCCGCTTGCTGAGCTCTGTAACTCCCAGTTCGTCCACTTCACCGTGAAACTGTTCAAGAAGGTCAAGTGCGTGGGATACTGCCTGGATGAGGTATTCCGATTTCTCTTTTTTTGCCATGGTATCGTGTCCTGTGATAGAAATGTGTCAATTGGCCGCTCCGCAACATCTCAAAATTACTTGATTAATTAAAAATGGAGCAAAATTGAGTAATTATGGAGCGATTTTTCTAAATCCTAGAATATTGTTTTATAATTGTCAAGTGGTAAAAATTGCATTATATTTCTATTGTATGATTATCAAGGCCGGGTCGATAAAAGCTGGACAATAGAACAAAACGAGGTCGAGATGTTAAACCTGCGGAAGAAGATACTTGTGGCTATCGATGGCTCCCCGCAGTCCGACAAGGCGGCCGAGGAGGCTGTGCGGCTGGCGGCTGGTAATCAGAGTCAATTCAAAAGCCCGGTCTTTGCGCTGCTTGTATTGCCCAATGCCCCGACTTCAACTTATACCGATTTTGTGCCCTCGGCTCCGATGACGGAAACCGAAAAGTGGGACGAGTTGCGTAGGCGCATATTTTATGTCGTGGAAAAATGTGCTACTGAACACGACGTTCCGCTGGAGATGATTGTCGAATACGGTGATCCTGCCGAGAAGCTGATCAGCTTTGCCAAGCGTGAAGGGATCGACGTGATCGTTATAGGCAGTTCAAGCAAAGGTTTCATTCAGCGGCGCATCAAGGGGAGTGTCTCCCACAAGGTTGCCGGCAGTGCCCCCTGTTCCGTTTATGTCGTCAGGGGTTAGAGCCAGAAGATTAAAAGTAAAAAGGATTTCCATGCTCTCCACCAAATTGTTTCGTTTGTTCCTGGCAGCATTCTGTCTGCTGCTCCCGTTGACCGCCTCGGCCGCCGAATCGTTTAGTGTACCGATCCTGTTGTATCACCGTTTCGGTTCTACTGTCGCCGATGGCATGACGATCACGACACCGGTTTTTGAATCGCATATGAAATATCTTCATGACAACGGCTACAAGGTCATACCGCTGCGTCAGCTGATAGATCATTATCGCGGCAAGGCCCCCGCGCCTGGGCCGAAATCGGTAGTGATCGTAGAAGATGACGCGCACAAGTCGGTTTACAGCGACATGCTGCCGATCATACGCAAATACCGCTATCCGGTTACGATCTTCACCTATCCTTCGGCCATATCCAACGCCAAATACGCCATGACCTGGGATCAGCTGCGCGATCTTAAAAAGACCGGGCTGTTTGATATTCAGTCCCATACCTATTGGCATCCGAATTTCAAGAGGGAACGCAGAAAGCTGACGCCGCAGGCGCTTGAGAGCCTGGTCACGACCCAGCTGAAAAAATCCAGGGGGCGCCTGGAGAAGGAGCTTGGCGGTCAGGTGGATCTGCTGGCCTGGCCGTTTGGGATTTACGATGACTACCTGCTGAAAAAAGCCGCCGAAGCCGGCTATATTTCCACCTTCACGATTGAACGCCGTCACGCCACCGCTTCCGATTCTGTCATGAAACTGCCACGCTATCTGCTGGTCAATGCCGACAGCGGTAAGGCCTTTATCCGCTTGCTGGAAGGCAACGCCGTCAAGCGGAATGTGGTGTATTGATGTCCGACGACTCTTCAAAAAAACACCCTTGCCCGGACTGCACCTTCTGCCAGTGGTGCTCCGATGACCGTTGCCGCCTGTGTCTCAATCGTTCAAAATGCTGCCGCCGCAAGCTTTCCATGGCAGAGCAGATCGCTCTCTATGATTCGCTGAATCCCGCCTCTGCAATTTCTCCTGATAAATCCGAATAACAGTCTATGACGGTATTTTAGTAATGGCTTTATATTTTTGTTTTGTTCATCTTCTGCTATCATTTAGAAAAGAACACAGCTGAGAATGATATAGTTTCCAACATTAAGAACCCGGAGGTAGTTATGAAAAGAATATTTCTCGCGGTAATGATGGTGTTTATAACCCTGGGACTGACAGGCTGCGGGGATGGTGGGGGTTCAGCACAGATAGTTGTCACTCCGCCTCAGACATTTGTTACAACGATCTCAAGTAATCCGGCGTTTGACGGTGATATTAAACAAGATTTCGTCACAGGCTTGTTGACGGTACAACCGAGTCCTCTAGCCGTACTGGTCGGACTGGATCCTCTTACAGAAGACGAGTACCGCGGCTTCCTGCACTTCCCTCTGACGGGGATCGGCGGTGTGCCGGGTGATGCGGTCATCGTCTCTGCTTTCCTTGATATAGTGATCAACTCTATAGTTCTTCAACCGCCGACAAACACGATACCAATTCGTATCGACCTCGTTTCCTTACAACCAGCAACGTTGTCTGGGCCTGAGTTTTTCCGGGATAGCCCGCTGGCGCTGGCAAGTATCACATTTCCGATTTTTCGAGCCGACGTAGGTAACAGCGTGTCAGTTGATGTAACATCATTAATGGTTGAAGCTCAGCGCTTGGGCTTGGTTAACTTCCAGATTAGGATGTTGGAGGATTTGGGAATTGTTTCCCCCGGCCTGATCGGAATCGATGATACCACGGTGGCTCTTGCTCCGCGCCTGATAGTCACATATTTCTGACGCCGGAGTTGGTCTCTAGTCATCTTTCACAATCAGCATCCGGATCGAGGTATCGGATCAGATCCGGATTCCATTGCATACCTTTACTCTGAATTCTGCGCCATTGGCAATGTTGCGCGCGTCAAGCCTTCCAC
>JACMKN010000330.1 GCA_014380135.1 Deltaproteobacteria bacterium | reverse complement strand
CCTCGATGGTGACGATCTTCTTCCCCGCCACGCTCTTCATCGGCGTCACGCAGCTGCGCACGGCCTCCCCGTCGATGTGCACGGTGCAGGCCCCGCAGATGCCCTTGCCGCAGCCGTATTTCGTGCCGGTCAACTGCAGTTCATCGCGCAGATGCCATATCAGCGGCATCTCGGGATCGCCGGCGTACGAGCGGGTAATGCCATTGACTGTGAAAGCAATTTTTTTCATAGGGTCCGCCTTTTCTGGTTAGTTATTTTCTAAGGTTTTCCAATCGCATCCTTGATCCAACCTGGATCAAGCGGCAGATGGCGGACGCGGCGCCCCAGGGCGTTACTGACCGCGTTGGCAATCGCCGCGGCCGCCGGCCCTGAGGAGGCCTCACCGCTGCCGAGCGGCTGCTCGTCGGGCCGGTCGATCAGGTGGACCTCTACCTTCGGCACTTCGGGGAAAGTCAGGATCGGGTAGCTGTCCCAGTCGCGCGAGGTCACCCGCGCCCGATCGAAGCTGACCGCCTCCATCAGGGTCCAGCTGGCGGACTGGATGATGCCCCCCTCGATCTGCATCTCCAGCCCCTTGGGGTTGATGATCTGGCCGGCATCCGCGGCGGCGACCACGCGGGTGACACGGACCCGGCCGGTCTGGCGATCTACCATGACATCGGCGACGCAGGCCACATAGCAGGCCTGGTTCTTGTACCTGGCGAAGCCGAAGCCCCGGCCGTGCAGACCGTCGCTTCTGAAGCCGGGCTTCCAGCCACTCTTCACTGCGGCCATTTCGATCACTGCCCGGGCGCGTGGATCCTTGATATACCTGAGCCGGTACTCGACCGGATCGGCTCCGGCGGCGATAGCCAGCTCGTCCAGGAAGGATTCCAGCGCAAAGACGTTGCCATAGGCCCCGAGCGTGCGCAGGGCCGAGGTGCGCAGCGGCATCTCTTTGATGAGGTGCCTGATGACCTTCTGGTTCGGGAAATCATAGAGCGGCACGGCATTGCGATCTTCGCCTCCGCTCAAGCCCTGGGCCGGCGCGGAGGGCGCGGCCAGATGCCAGGCGGCCAGCAGATTGGCGCCGCCGGCCCGGCCCGGCCGACTGCTGTGAACGTTGCTCCAGAGCTCGTGCCGCCACTCCACAACGCTGCCGTCGGCCGCCAGGCCGGCGGAGAGCTGCATCACCATGGCCGAGCCAAGCGGTTCCCAGGCGAATTCGTCGTCGCGCATCCACTGCACCTGCACCGGCCGTCCCGGCACGGCGCGGGCCAGGAGCGCCGCATCCAGCGCCACATCGTCGGCGCCGTTGTGGCCATAGCAGCCGGCCCCCTCGACGTGCGAGACGACCACGTTCTTGGGGTCGAGCTTCAGCACCGCCGCCAGGCTGTCGCGGAGCGGATAGACCCCCTGGGAATGGGACCAGACCCGAAGTTTCCCATCCTTCATCCGGGCGACCGCGCAGGAGGGTCCGAGCGAGGCGTGCGCCGTGTAGCGCTTGCTGAAGGTCGCCTCCAGCCGCCGTACGACCGGCGCGGCCGTGGCGGAGCTCTTCTCGCTGACCAGCGCCACTTCGCCCGGTTGGGCCTTGAGCCAGGCATGAATCCGGTCGGCCTCCGGCAGATCGGCAATCTCACTCCATTTCGCGCTTTGGAGCAGCGCCTCGCGCGCCCTGACCGCCTGCTCCTCACGCTGCGCCACCACCCCCAGGAAACTCCCGTCTCGCACCACCGCCAGCACCCCCGGCAGGCGCCGGGCCGCCTCCACATCGACGGTCTGGAGCCTGAAGCCCGGCCCGGGCGGGCGCACGATGCGCCCGAACGCCATACCGGGGAGGCGCAGATCCTGCACATAGCTGGCGTCGCCGGTCACCTTGGCCGGGATATCGAGCCGAGGAACGGAGGTGCCGACGATTTTGTGCCCGGCGGCGGGCTTGGGAGTTACCCTGGCCGTGGCTTCACGATGGAACAGGCCTCCCTGCGCGATCTGGCCGTAGCTCAGCTTCCGGCCGCCTGCCGCCGTGACGGTCCCGGCCGCAGTCTTGAGCCCGGCCAGCGGCAGGCCGAGCCTGGCCGAGGCTTGCCCGAGCAGCAGCTGGCGCGCTTCGGCGCAGGCGAAACGGATGGCCGTACCGCTCTCTTCGATCGAGCGGCTGCCGGAGGTGTAGCCTTCGTTCGGCGTCAGCCCGGTGTGGCCGGAGACCATATGGATGGCCACCAGCGAAACGTCTAGCTCCTCGGCTGCGATCTGGGCCAGGGCCGTCAAAGCCCCCTGGCCGATCTCGACCTTGCCGGTGAAGATGGTCACCTTGCCGTCCGGATCGATGCGCAGCCAGGCATCCAGCAGCGGCGCGGCGCCCAGACTGCCGGGCAGACCGCTTTCGGCCGGCCAAGCCAGCTCCGGGGCCAGGGTGAAGGCGACCACGATGCCGGCCAGACTTTTGCCGAACTGCCGACGGGTCAGGAGCGGGCCGGTCATCGCTTCAGCTCCCCTGGTTTCATATCTCTTGGTTTCAGCTCTCTTGGCTTCATTTCTCTGGCGGCGCGCCGGACGGCGCGGATGATGTTGTTGTGCGTGCCGCAGCGGCAGAGGTTCGAGGCCAGTGCGTTACGAATCTCCTCTTCGGTCGGATCCGGTGAATGGTCCAGCAGCTCCTTGCTCTTCATGATCATGCCGTTGCTGCAATAGCCGCACTGCGCCGCCTGCTCCTTGATGAAGGCCCTCTGGAGCGGGTGGGGCTTTCCCGGCGAGCCAAGCCCCTCCAGGGTCACGATCTTATGCCCCGCGGCCCGGGCGACCGGCATCAGGCAGGAAAGAACCGCCGTACCATCCATGAGCACGGTGCAGGCTCCGCACTGCCCGAGGCCGCAGCCAAACTTGGGGCCGTTCAGTCCCAGGTCGTTGCGCAGCACATAGAGCAGCGGCGTATCCGGGCTGACGTCCAGGGTGTGCATTTTGCCGTTCACATCCAGAATAATCATCAAGACCTCCTTCAATCGCTCCGACCGCCCTATAAATTTGACCCTTGGCCTGATTGCGGTAAGATTCAATTATTGCACCTTTCGTGCAAACCGCAACCGAGGCTCCGGTCAGGGTGTCATACCAAGTTGCAATCAAAATGAGTACTAGGCGGCAAGGAGAGTGACGACGAAAGCGTACAATCAGTACGTTGAGGAGTCACCGACGCAGCCAACAACGTAATCGTTTGATTGCGACTTGGTATCAGAGTGCGATGAAAGTGGAGGACTAATGGAACAGCTGCTACGAAGGATGGAACAATCGGAAAGTGAGGAGGCCTGGGAGCTGGTCAGGGATGAGCTGGCGAAGGAAGGCCGGGCCTGGGAGATTCATCTGGGACTGTTCCCCTTGGTGCAGCGGGTCACGAATCCGCCCTTCATCAACCCGCACCTGCCCAAGATGCACGGAATTATGCGCGAGTTCATGCCCTGTCTGGCGGAGGAGGATCTGCCGGCCCTGCTGCGGCTGGAGATCAACGAGTATACCCGCCGGCCCAAATCAGCGCTGCTGGCGAAGCCCTCCCGCCACCCTTTATCCGTCTCCTTTTCCGAGATCGAAACCGCTATCCGGAAGGAGCAGCGGGAAAGGTGCGCGGCCCTGATGCAGGCTTTCCTGGAACAGCAGGGAAAACCCGAGCTGGCCCGCCGGCTGCTGCTGCTGGGGAGCGACTACCTGGAGCATTCCCTGGGACACTCCGTTTCCTGCACGGCCTTCATCCTGCTGGAGATGATCGAACGGAGCGACCAGGATCCCTGGCCGGTCCTGGGAACGCTGGCGGAGTACTTCTGCAGCGGACACTTCCACACCACAGCCGAGTTGCGCACAACAGCGGAGATTACTCCGCCGGCGGAACTTGATCGGCAGCTGCTCAGGGCTACCAGCGGAGACGGCGTCGTCAACCTGCACCATACCATCACCCGCTATGCCATAGAACGGGTGCGCCACCTGCTGAGCGAAGCGGAATTCGCCCATCTGATCGCCTGCTGGATAGATTTCCTGGGCCCCAAGGATGCGCTGCCTCCCGACGATACGTCCACAGCGGCGCCGGACGACTACGAAAGCTTCTATCGCTGCTTCTCGAAACAGGAGGAGCAGCCGCTCCTCCCGGCCCTGGCGGGGTTGATCCCCTCGCCCGAGGGCAGGCTGCGGCTGGGTCGATATCTGATCAAGGGGATCTGCGACCAGTATCAGGGGAGTTACGACCCCCATTTCCTGACCGGCCTGGGGAGCGCCCTGTGGGTCGTGGACAGCTGCCGGGAGCAGCCCGCCATTGCCATGAATGCCCTGCGCCAGTACCTGAACTTTTTTTTCACCCGAATGGAGTCGTGATTCCGGTTTCAGATCTGAGATGCACTCAAGGCGGTGAGGATTGAGGCGACGAGGGCATACAAACAGTATATTGAGGAACCGGAGAAGAACCAACTAAGAGGGCGCTTTGATATGGAAATGGAATTACCAGGTCCGGAACTGTCCCGAGTCGATATGGACAAAGCCGGCACCCGGGTAGTAGCCGACCCCTCCCAACTTCAGGGCCACAGCCGTCTGCCGGACCGTTTTCAGGTCGATGCCCGGGATGTTGATGTCCATTGCCCGGCCGAGGAGGTGGAGGCTGTGTCTGGCGACACCCCTGCCTTTGGACACAAGGAGCGAGTTGTAGGAAGGAGACCGGAAGCCGGATACGATGTGGATCTCGTTTCCACCTCCCAACCTCAGATCGACAAGGTTGAGATATTCAATGGTGTTGATATCCATGTCGGCCTGCTGGTTGGTGAAGTGGCAGCGCAGAATCCAGTTTACCGCATTGAGTGCGTCTAGGTCATAGCTGCCGTCCGGCCTCCGGAAGGTAACCGAGAGCCGTTCGCGTGAGTGGGTGTTGTAGAGTGAAATTGACCCTTTTTCGGCGAGAAGCGCTTTCGCGAAAGCCGCTCTGCCCTTGGCAAGCATCAGTGCCCCGGCCACTGCCGTTTGAAGAAAAACCCTTCTGGTAAACTTTTTCGTAAACAAGGTGCATCCCCCGTTTCCTGGTATTCCCCCTTCAACATATCATAAAAAAGACTGCATTATTACCCGCATACAGGAGCGCTTGTCAACTCAATTACCCTTAACCTTCCTGCCGGGAGAATACGTACATCTACGGCTTACCGGTTACCCCGGACCTGGCAGGCGTTTGATCGACATTGCAAGACAGGTATCAATGTGGATTTTCCCGGTAGGGAGATGGCCCTCCATCACCCTGTTTCAGCTACACAAGCGGCAGCTTGATGGTGAAACAGGTTCCATTGCCGGGAGTCGAGTCAACCGTGAATATCCCCTTGTGGTTCTGGGAAATGAGTGCATACGAGACCGATAATCCCAAACCGGTCCCGGCGCCAACTTCCTTGGTTGTGAAAAATGGCTCGAAAATCCGTTTGCGCGTATTCTCATCCATGCCCGGGCCGTTATCCGACACCTTGACAACAGCCATGGCACCTTCGCGATACGTGCTGAGATTGATTTCCGGCTTTGGCGTCCCGCACTCCGCCATGGCCTGAGCCGCGTTCTTGAGGATGTTGATCATGACCTGCTCAAACTCGGTCGCATTGACCGGTATCTGTGGCAGGTCAACCTCGAAATGCCTGACGATGTTGATGCGGCAGAAGTCATATTTATGCTTCAGGTCGTAATAGTTGGCCGCCAGGTCCACGGCGTGCTCGATGATATCCGGCAGGACAGCCAGGCGACGCTCGGAACCGCTCTTGCGGCTGAACTGGAGCATGTTGGATACGATTCTTGCCGTTCGTTCCCCGGCCTTGTACATGGTTGCCAGCAGCTTGAGAACACTGCGCTTTTCCAGGTAGGTGCGGATCTGCGTCAGACTGATGCCCAGTTCTTCCGCAACCTCCTGATTGTCCGGTGAATCGAGAGCAAGCCTGCGTTCGATGTTGTGCAGGTTCTGGACGATGATGCCGATCGGGTTGTTGATCTCGTGCGCCATGCCGGCCGCCAGCCCGCCAATCATCGTCATCTTTTCGGTCTGGATCATGAGCTCCCTGGCCTGTTCGCGCTCGGTCAAATCTCTTGCGAACGAGATCGACATCGGGCCGTCATCGAAAATCAGCTTTGTGATATCCACATAACAGGGAAACTGGGACCCGTCTTTGCGCATGCATACCGTCTCAAATCCGCTGGGCACGCTCTCACCCTTGACGCACCTGAGCTCCATGGCAGTGATCTCGCTGCGGCACTGGGGAGCGATACGCTCTTCGACGAGAGTTCCGATCAGATCGGACGGGTCATTGAACTCGAATATTGTCATATAGGCGCGGTTGACATAGGTATAATGGTGGTCGCGGAACATGGCGATGCCGATCGGGGCGTGCTCAATGAGGGTCCGGAAGCGCTTTTCGCTCTCCTTCAGCGCCTGCAGTGCCTTTTTCTGCTCCGTAACATCGATGGCCAGGACGGCTATCTTGGCGACCTCACCCGTGGCATTGAGAATGGGATAATATGTCTGGTCGAAGGCCCTTCCACCAAGCTCATCCTCAAACCTGGCCGGCTCTCCGGAAACCATGACCTCGGCCGCCCTCCGCTGCCTGCTTTGCGAGATCCCGGGTTGGGAGTAGTGGTCCCAGAGACACGTTCCCGCCAATTCAACGGCCTCTTTCCCGGCACACTTGGCCGCCTTGGCGTTGATATCCAGAATAATGCCGGCCGGGTCGATCAGATAGGCGCAATTATCGATTCCGTCCAGAAGCGCGCGAGCCTTCTTCTCGCTGGCACTCAGCGCCTCTTCGGCACGGTTGCGGTTTTCGATCTCTGTCAGGATGGTGCGCAGGATTACGATGAAACTTGTGATGATGGCGATGATGGCGACCAGGCTGATGACAATGATCCAGGTGGCGGATTTTGATATGGTGTTTTCAAATGACTCCACTCCGTTCTCAAAGTCCTTACTGGTGGTTTTAGATAACTCTCTTAATCTGTCACGTGTCTTCAGGGAGGGGGGCGTTATAACCCGATCGTATTCCTTGTATGCCTTGTAACGATCTTCCACGGGAAGTTTACCCAGCGCGGTCATCATCGTTTTTGCCGAGTCGAGCCATTTTCTGGTATCGGAATATGTCTCGGCAATAAGCTTCCTGTCTTGCTCGGTTACGGCGGCTTTTTTAAGTTTCTCGAAATCTTCCATGCTCTTTTCGATGATGTCATCGATGGCCTGCATGTTTCTCACGTAGTCGCCGCCCAACATGATGTCGCGGGTGAGGCGGGAGAGGTAAATCAATTCGCGGCTCAGCCTGGTGATGCTGATTTTGGTGGTGATCTCATGGGATCGGAGGGAATGGAAGTTCTCCGACAAGTTGCTCATGCTGATGATGGCGGTCACCGCCATGGCAGAAACGCAGCCCGTGATGACCAGCGCCAGCAGGAACATTCTGACCTTGATGCTCATACGCTTTCCTCTTTGTCGTGCTGGTTGAATGTAACCTTTTATCGTTGTACCAGTCAGCGGGTGAAATGAAAAGCCGGCGATAATCACTGATTACCGCCGGCCTGCCCGAATTGTACTTCTCCGCAAAGCTTACCCTGCCTGAAGGGGTTAAAAACCATCCTATTTATGGATTTGCGGTTCCTGTTATTTCTGTGTGGTATCTTACACAAAGTTTCTTATAGGACTCACTGTATCTTTTTTCGAATATTTCCAATCCATCCATGACAGAGCCTGGGCGCAGGTTACCTCTCTCCTTGTCTATGGTTATTACCTCATGTTCCTGATCTTTTGCACATCCGTAGCTGGAGTTTTCACAATACCTCACTTTAATCGAAATGGCTGTAACCGGCATTACCTTGCCCACGCATTGAATGAAATGGCATGTGCCTTTATGTTCACATATCATTGTTGACTCCCTTTTTGGCCTGACTTTGTTTTCAGACATGATTCAACACTTGCCCATCTCTTTGCAACGACGATGCCAAACAATTTTGCGTTGTTTTTTTAGATGGTTACAAAATAAGGGATGAGAATGACATTTGTATATTCGAGTCAGGGAGATTTGGGCAAGTAGTGTCTAAAGCAGTATCTGTCGGGGATTGATCAGGCTGTACCAATTTTAGTCGCTAGTACAATCGGCGCATGGGTTTTGATGGGGCAGGAATGGTCCTCAAGCTCTCCCACGGATGATTTTTTTGTTGAGGGCATTACGGGAAATACCCAGACAGGAGGCGGCGACCCCCTGGTTCCCGCCGGCCAGGTCCAAGGCCTGTTCGATCAGCACGGCCTCGGCCTCAGCCAGTGTCGGCATGCGTTCCTCATCGCCGTCGCGAAGAATGATTGAACGCTGGGATGCTTTATGAACAGGCGCCTTTACCGCAAACTCTCTGCCGATTGCCCGCCTGAAGCTCTCTATGGAAAGGACGCCCTTGTTGTGCCTCGCCACAGCATCAAAGACCATGGACCTCATCTCGCGTACATTGCCGGGAAAATCATAGGCTGTGAGGTAAGAACAGAGCTCCGGCGGCGGTGTGGGGCACTTCTTGCCTAAAGCCTGGGCGGCCTCCCGGAGAAAATATTCCAGGAGCAGCGCTATGTCGTAGTTGCGTTCCCTGAGCGGCGGGATCTTTATCTGATGTGCAAAGAGCCGGTAATAGAGATCCGACCTGAAGGAGCCCTCTTTCACCATGCCGTGGAGATCGCGGTTTGTTGCGGCTACTATCCGCGCATCCGTTCTCTTGAGAGTATCCGAACCGAGGGGATAGAATTCTCCCTCCTGCAGCAAGCGGAGCAACTTGATTTGCGAGACTTCATGGAGGTCTCCGATCTCATCCAGAAGGATGGTGCCGGCTGCGGCCTGCACCAGTAATCCCTCGCGGCGCTGATCCGCACCGGAAAATGCGCCCTTTACATGCCCGAACAGGGCATCGGCAAACATCTGGTCATCAAGTCCGGCAACATTGACGGCAATGAAAGGCCCCTTGCGCCCGCTGATCTTGTGGACGGCCTGAGCCAGCAGCTCCTTGCCCGTCCCTGTCTCGCCGGTAATGAGGACCGGCTGCGACGTTACGGCAATCGCTTCCAGATACTGCATGGCCGCGATCATGGGCGGGTTCTGTGTTATTATCCCGGCGAAGGCTTCCGGATGTCGTAACTGCCCGCTCAGGAGCTTATCTTTAAGAGAGTCTATCTCTTTAAGCAGCGAACTCTCTCGCAAAGCCCTCATAATGACCAGCTTCAACTCATCCATGTCAAGAATCGGTTTTACGATGTAGTCCCTGGCGCCAAGACGCATTGCATGGATGACCTCTTCTACCAGGCCAACCCCTGAGATCACGATGATCGGTGTGTCGGGGTTTAAAGCGCTTAACTCGGCAATGAACTCAAAACCATCCATGACCGGCATGCGCAGGTCAGTAAAGACGATATCCGGACGCTCGCGTTCGAACACATCCAGTCCCTCGCGACCGTTTGATGCCTCAAAGACGGTATAACCGGCATCCAGAAAATAGAGGGCAATGCTCTCGCGAAAATCCAACTCGTCGTCGATGATTAACAGTTTTATTGGCGCCATGATGACCCTTTGAATAACTTACCGGATTTTACGCCACAAATAAGTGACCTGCGCGTCAAAGTCTACGCCGCTTCATTACGGGCCCGTAATACTTCGAAATGACTTGAGATATCACTTTGCCGACTTCAATATCGCCAGCAGGAAATTCCAGAACTTCGCCACACTCTCGATATGGATCTTCTCGTCGGGGGAATGGACGCCTTCCAGTGTCGGACCGAAGGAAACCATGTCCATTCCGGGAATGTGCTCGCCGATCAGGCCGCATTCGAGCCCGGCGTGGATGGCCTTGACCTCGGCCTCCTTTCCGTACAACGAGCGGTAGCATTCTTTGGCAACCTTCAGGATCGGCGAAGCCAGATCCGGTTGCCAGCCGGGGTAGCCGTCGCTGGTTTCCATGCTGGCGCCGCCCAGCTCGAAGATCGCCGCGACGGTCTCGACCGCCTCTGTCAATCGCGATGCTGTTGAGCTGCGCTGGCTGGTGACCAGCACGATCTCGTTCTCAGTCGTAGCGACAGACGCCAGGTTGGTCGAGGTTTCCACCAGTCCGGGGATATCGACGCTCATGCCCAGCACCCCGTGCGGCAGCGCGCAGATTGTCCGGCACAGCTTCTGCTGCAGGCCCGGAACCAGGACCTTGCCCTTCTCATGGCCACCCTGCTCCGTCATGCTCAACACGAGATCGGGTTCGACGGACGAAAGCTCGGCCCTGAAGGTCGCGTTCAGTTCGAGCACCAGCGCCTGGGCCCGACTCAACTGTTCCCTGGGGATGAACAGCAGTGCGCCGCATTCTCGCGGGATGGCATTGCGCATCTTCCCACCATCAATGGAGGAGAGCCGGGCATCGATCGCGGAGAGCTTCAGCAGGGCGCGGTTCAGCAGCTTGATCGCGTTGCCCAGCCCTTTATCGATATCCAGGCCGGAATGTCCCCCCCGCAACCCTTTTACCGACAGCTGCTGTGCAAGATGGTGCGCCGGTGCGCTCTCAAACGCAGTCTGCCAGCTCCCCAGCGTATCTCTTCCGCCGGCACAACCGACGAACAGCGCCCCCTCCTCCTCCGAGTCCAGGTTCAACAGCGTCCTGCTCTCAACCAGCGCCGGGTCCAGGTTTTTGGCGCCGGTCAGGCCGGTTTCCTCATCGATCGTAAAGAGCAGCTCCAGCGGCCCGTGCAGCAGCGAGCGGTCTTCCATGATCGCAAGATTGGTTGCCACGCCGACGCCGTTGTCCGCGCCCAGCGTGGTGCCGTTCGCAGTAATCACAGCTCCTTTGCGGACAAGTTCGATGGGATCCTTGAGGAAATCGTGCAGCTTGTCAGCGTTCTTCTCGGCGACCATGTCGAGATGGGCCTGCAGACAGATGCTGCGCACCCGTTCCCGTCCGGGCGAGGCCGGTTTCCTGACGACGATGTTCCCGCAGCCGTCCTGCGCTGCACTAAGCCCGAGTCTTTTCGCCGTATCGAGCACGTAGCGGGCAATTTGTTCTTCAT
>JACMKN010000006.1 GCA_014380135.1 Deltaproteobacteria bacterium | reverse complement strand
GTCAGGCCCCCCACCGCCTCCACTTCCTTCTCCTGCAGCGCCCTGAGCAGCTTGGGCTGCAATTCCAGCGGAAGTTCGCCGACTTCATCCAGAAACAGCGTGCCCCCTTCCGCCAGCTGGAACTTGCCGGTTTTGTCCCGTACCGCCCCGGTGAAGGCGCCCTTGACATGGCCGAACAGCTCGCTCTCCAGCAGGTCGCGGGGGATGGCGGCGCAGTTGATGGCGACAAAGGGTGCCTCCCGGCGCGAGCTGTTGGCATGTATGGAGCGGGCCACCAGCTCCTTACCGGTGCCGGACTCGCCGGTGATCAAAACGGCGGCCTCGGTATCGGCCACCTTGCGGATCACCTCAAAGACCTTTTCCATTTCATTTGATGAACCGACGATGGTGCGGAAATCAGCCTTGTCCGAAAGCTCGCTCTTCAACCGTTTATTCTCTTCCGTCAGTCCGCTGAACTGGAGCGCCTTCCTGACGGTCAGCCTGAGTTCGTCCCGGTTGAACGGCTTGGTGATGTAGTCGTAGGCTCCGGCTTTCATGGCATTCACCGCCACATCCACGGTCCCGAAGGCGGTAATTATGATCACCAGTGTCTCGGGTGAACGCTCCTTGACGGACTTAAGCACCATCAGCCCATCCATGCCGGACATTTTCATGTCGGTGATGACCAGATCGGGCCGGGACTGCCCGAACAGGTACAGACCTTCCTCCCCCGAGGAAGCGGCCTGAACTTCGTAGCCTTCTTCCTGGAGATTGTATTCCAGCACCCGCCTAAGCGAGGTATCGTCGTCAATTACAAGTATTTTTGGTTTCATTTGGTTCCTTGTCCATCTCAGAGTTGCCAATTGTTAGGAATATTCTCCGAATTCCTGATCTTTCCAATGCATTTTCTCACATCAATTCCAACAGTTCGCTCACCGTAATAATCCTGGTCTGCCTGAACATGTTCAACACCAGCAGATCCCGATCGCCGGTTATGACGTAAAGCGCCTTGCCTGATACGGCCAGGGAAAGAAACATGTCATCGTGGGGATCACGACAGGCACCGGAGGCATCCTCCGTGACATCCACTACCTCGGCATAAGGGAGCAATTCCTCTTCGATGAGCAGGGTGATTTCCGCCGGTGAAAGACGAAATTTGGGATAGGAAAGAACCCGGTTGAATTCCGCGAAGGTTTCCCGGGAGAGCAGCGGCACCAGCTGGCCCGCTACCCAGAGATCACGAAGCCTTCCCGGCTCCCCGCCAAACAAAAGGCCAGAGACCAGGACGTTAGTATCGACAACGACCCTGACGGAAGTTATTTTCTGGCCCATTTAACCGCCTCGGCCACATCATCCGGGACCAGACCCAGTTTTTTCATCTTGGCGCGGACACCGGCGAGGGAGGCGGTTATCGGCATGATTTTTACCGGGGTCAGCACGATGCGGTTCTCCTCAATCGTTGCATCGAAGTGGTCGATACCCGGAAAGTTGCCGACAATCTCCTTGGGAAGGGTAAGTTGGTTTTTGGATGTTTTCTTTGCAAGCATATCGCGATCTCCTTATAGTAAGGATATCTTACTTTCTAAAAACAATCAAGCGAGGCGTCTGAAAGAGGACTAACATACCGGTAAGCCGACCACAACCGTCGTCCCCTGCCCCGGCTCGCTCTCGACCAGCAACGTGCCGCCATGGCTTTCAATGATTTTCTTCGTGATCGCCAGCCCCAGCCCGGTTCCGGACGGTTTGGTCGTAAAGAAGGGTTCGAAGATCTTTGCCAGCGCATCGGCATCAATTCCCGGCCCGGAATCGCGGAAACGAATCTCGCACAAGGCTGTCTGCGACACCGTTGTTGAAATTACAAGACTGCCTCCGGGCGGTGTGGCCTGCAGGGCGTTGATGATGATGTTCAGAAAGGCCTGGCGCAGCTTCTCCCCGTCGGCCCGGATGACCACCGCAAAAGGCGGCGGCTGCAGCACCAGCTTGATCCGACGCTCACGGGCATCGTTCGATACCAGGGTCACAATCGTTTCCAGTTCTTCCTGAACCGGGCAGGGCTGCAGATCGGCCGGTTGCGGACGCGCCATGCGCAGGAAATCCTCCACGACCCGGTTCAGACGCTCGGTTTCCTTGATCTGGATCTCGATGAACTCATGCTTGGGATCGCCCGGCCGGTAGTCGTCTTTCAATATCTCGGCGGTTCCCCGAATGGAGCCGAGCGGATTGCGGATCTCGTGGGCCAGCACCGCCGCCATCTCACCTAGGGTGGAGAGCTTCTCGGCCCGCCGCAACTGTTCTTCAATGACAATGATCCGCTCCGATTGATGCTGCAGTTTTTGATAGGATTCCTCAAGGCCCCGGGCGGTCTTCTGCAGCTCCAGGCTGCGCTCCCGCTCGCGCTGCGACAACAGTCCGGTCACGCCGCCGACCGTATTGTACATCACGATCTCCAGGTATTTTTCCATCTCCACGGTCAGGTGACCGCCCCACTGAAAGAGAATATGGGGGGCATAGGCGACACTGACGATGATCGAACAGAGCAATCCGCCACGAAAGCCATACCAGAGGGCGGCCAGGATGATCGGCAGATAGTAAAAGCGCTGGAAGATGTCGTGCAGATAGTGGAGATGCAGCGGCGTCAGATAGTGCAACAGGCTGATGCCGATGACGAAGGACATCAAAATGATTGGTCGGACTACTGATGATTTTTCCATGATATTAATGTAAGGTCCCTCACACGGGTGATAACATTATCAAACCAGTAACACATACCACTTCACCGCTTCTCATCCAACTGCTTGGCCTTCTCCTCTGCATCACGACGTTCAATATTCTCCCGGATGCGCTGGCTTTTGGGTCGTCCTGGTGACAGTTCGTCCGAAGCAGGTTTAGCCGGTTCGACAGCCGGGAGCTGCATCGGCGGTGGTACGTAATCCGGAGTCGGAACAATGCGAGGTCTGTTAATTTCATCCTGGCGCGCCCTGTCCTCCTGCTCTTTGAGCTCCTGTTGAACCTTGGGATTGCGGATGGTGATGTCTTCCCCCTTCGTTGCCTTTGACCGGTATTTGGGGGGAATCCGGGTGGAATCGTCGGTGAAACTGACCACCCCCGCGTCGTCAGTCCACGTGAAGGTTTCGGCATTGGCGTACATCACATTGCACAGGATTATCACCGGCACAAATGCTATTCGATTCATGAGACACCTCGTTTCAAAGAAATGAAGCTGCTACGTTTCGGCTTCCTTGACCTGACTTACTGACTGCCTGACCGTAAGCTGGGCGCTCGCAGGACGACAGAGATCACAGCACAAGAATCATCATTGGTACCATCATGAGAACCATGACTCCGGTTCCCCACCAGCCCCACTTGCCCTTGCCGCTAAAATGATGCGCAAAAAAACCGTGGTCGCCATGTTCCCCGCCGGCGTCAACAATACTGGCATTGACTTCATATTGAATAATCTCATCCGATTTCTGATGATCTGCAATTTTTATAACCACCCTGTAATCTCCGGCTTTCTCGAACTTCCAGGAATCGACATACTCCGTATCAAGAAGGTCAACCGGGCGCGTAATGATCGGCTGATCGGAATTTCGCTCATAGACCTCCAGCGTTACGTTCCTGTCGGTAAGGCTTGCTCCGTCCTTACTCAAAGCGAGAGAAAGCTGGACCATGGATTGTGTTTCGAGTTTTTCGGGTGAAAGCTTTATGGTTGCCTTGAGTCCCTGCTGGGTAAAACTCTGTTCAAGTGCAAAGGCGGTGACGGGAAGAGTAATCAGAAAGATAAGCATAATCAGCTGTTTCATTGGGGCTCTCCTGTTTTTTTGTTGGATCGGTTCATCGTAATATCCGGACAGGAGCTTCAGCCGCCCTGTCCGTCTGTTCCAAACCCGCTGATTGTCCTGAGGACAGAGTCCACAGATTCATCCATTTTCTGCTCAAGCTCGTATCGCTGCTCACCGTTGTCAGCCAGCTGCGGTACAGCCGTTTCTTGCGGTTCTTCCGCTTCCACCAGCTCAACAACCGGGCGGCCGCTCGGCAACTGTTCGAAATGCACATGCGGACCGGTCGACCGGCCGGTATTCCCTGAAAAAGCCAGGACCGTGCCGGATTCCACCAAGTCGCCAGAATGAACCCGAACTATCGAGTTGTGCCCGTAAAGGGTGCGATCTCCATTGTCATGCTCGACAATGACGGTGGTTCCATGGCCGCGATGATCGCCGGAAAAGACGACCCGCCCCTTGCGAACGGCGCGAACCGGGGTACCGACCGGGACAGCGATATCGATCCCGCGGTGAAAGACATGCTTGCCGCTGCCGAAAGGATCGACCCGCCAGCCCACACCGGAAGTCACAACACCGTTCTCCACCGGCAGCCGGGAATCCGCCAGGGCTGCCGCCGGCAGATACAGCATGATCATTATCGCCAGCAAGAGCGTTTTCAAATCACCACACCGTCTTTAAGGGTGATGGTCCGGTCCGAGTAGGCCCCGTTCTCGGGGTTGTGAGTCACCATCACTACGGTCTGGCCGGCGTCGTTCAGTTCCCGGAAGAGCGCCATGACCTCCTCGCTGGTCTTGGAATCCAGGTTGCCGGTCGGTTCGTCCGCCAGCAGGATGTGCGGATTATTGACGATGGCCCGCGCAATGGCGACCCGTTCCTGCTCGCCGCCGGAGAGCTGGTTGGGCAGACGGTCCAGCTTGCCTCCCAGTCCGACCCG
>JACMKN010000329.1 GCA_014380135.1 Deltaproteobacteria bacterium | reverse complement strand
CGACATCGAGTCCGAGCTGAGCCCGGAGGCCCGCCTGGTGCGCGACACGGCCCGCTCTTTCGTGGAGCGGGAGTTCCTCCCCTCCGTCCGCGAGCACTACCGGGCCGGCACCTTCCCGCTGGATCTGGTGCCGCGCATGGGGGCACTGGGGATGTTCGGCGCCAACCTCACCGGCTACGGCCTGCCCGCCATCGACAACATCGCCTACGGACTCCTGATGCAGGAACTGGAGCGGGGAGACTCTGGTCTGAGGAGCTTCGTCTCGGTGCAGGGTGCCTTGGTCATGTACCCGATCCTGACCTTCGGCAGCGAGGCCCAGAAAGAGCGCTGGCTGCCGCTTCTGGCCAGCGGCCGGGCCATCGGCTGTTTCGGCCTGACCGAGCACGACCACGGTTCGGACCCGGCCGGGATGACCAGCCGGGCGGTTAAAAAAGACAACGGCTACTTGCTCTCCGGGGTCAAGATGTGGATCACCAACGGCGCCGTCGCCGACCTGGCCCTGGTCTGGGCCAAGCTGGACGGGGTGATCCGCGGCTTCCTGGTGGAGCGGGGCACTCCCGGCTTCAGCGCCAATGAGATCGGCGGCAAGCTCTCGCTGCGCGCCTCGGTCACAGCCGAACTGGTGCTGGACGAGGCGCGCGTGCCGGAGGAAAACCTGCTGCCGGCGGCGGTCGGGCTGAAGAGCCCCCTGAAATGCCTCAACCAGGCCCGCTACGGCATTGCCTGGGGGGCGCTCGGCGCGGCCATGGCCTGCTTCGACGAGGCACTGGCCTACTCAGCTGAGCGTCGCCTCTTCGGCCGGCCGCTGGCCTCATTCCAGCTGACCCAGGCCAAGCTGGCCGACATGCTGACCGAGATCACCAAGGGTCAACTGCTGGCGCTACAACTGGGGCGCCTCAAGGATCGGGGCCGGATGCGCCCCGAGCAGGTCAGCCTGGCCAAACGCAACAACGTGCGCATGGCCCTGGAAGTGGCCCGGACCGCCCGCGGCATACTGGGGGCCAGCGGCATCACCGACGAGTACCAGAGCATGCGGCACATGTGCAACCTGGAGTCGGTCGAAACCTACGAGGGGACCTACGAGATCCACACCCTGGCCCTGGGCAGGGATCTGACCGGCATCGACGCCATCTCCTGAAGAATCGTGACCAGAGCATATAATCAGTGTACGAGGGAACAGCCATGAACAGCGAAATCATCGACAGGGCCAACCGGGTCTTCACCCCCGCTTTCCACTTCTACCATCCGATCTCCATCGCAGGGGGCCAGGGGTGCCGCATAACCGACCTTGAGGGAAAAAGTTACCTGGACTGCGCCTCGGGGCTCGGAACCCTGAATATCGGCCACAACCATCCGCGGGTCATGGCAGCGGTCGCACGTCAGCTGACCAGCTTCTGCCACACCGGCGGAGTCTACTACAACGAGACCACCGTGGCGGCGGCGGAGCTTTTGACCTCGATCACTCCGCCCGGGCTCAACCGGCTCTTCTTCAGCAACTCCGGGGCCGAGGCGGTGGAAGGGGCTCTCAAACTGGCCCGTTACGTCACCGGCCGCCAGGGAATCATCTCCTTCGCAGGCGCTTTTCATGGCCGCACCCTGGGAGCAATATCGCTGACCTCCAGCAACGCCCGCTACCGGGAACGTTATTCCCCCCTGCTGCCATCGGTCTACCACGCTCCCTACCCCCACTGTCTGCGCTGTCCGTTCGGCTGCAGTTTCGCCGGCTGCAATCTGGACTGCCTGGGCTACCTGGAGGAGATGCTGCGGCGCTACATTTCGCCTGAGGAAGTGGCGGCGATCATCATTGAACCGGTCCTGGGTGAAGGGGGCTATGTCCCGGCCCCGACCAAGTACCTGAAAGGACTGCGCCGGCTGTGCGACGAGCATGGCATCCTGTTGATCTTCGACGAGGTCCAGTCCGGGATGGGACGTTGCGGCGACTGGTTCGCGGCCCAGGTCTACGGAATTACTCCCGACATCCTGACGGTGGCCAAGGGGATCGCCTCGGGCTTCCCGCTCTCGGCGGTGGTTTCCCGCAGTGATCTGATGGATCAATGGCCGAGCTGGGCCCACGGCACGACCTTCGGCGGAAACCCGGTCTCCTGCGCGGCAGCCATTGCCACCATCGAGGCCATCCAGGACGACGGCCTGCTGGCGCGCTGCCGTGAGTTGGGTGCGGCGGCACTGGGTCGGCTGATGGCTTTTCAGGAGCAGCACCCCTTGGTGGGCGACGTGCGTGGACTGGGACTGATGATCGGGGTGGAACTGGTGGGATCCGACGGCAAGCCGGACGGTGCGGCCTGCGCTCAGGTACTGGAAGAATGCCTGCAACAGGGACTGATCGTCATCAACTGCGGCGCGGAGCGCAACGTCATCCGCCTGATACCGCCCCTCACCATCAGCGACGAGGAAATGGGGCAGGCCCTGGATATCCTGGAACAGACGATCGAAACTGCCGGGAAGTAATCCTGTATTTCATGCAAATCATTTTTTCGACTGACGCTTGAGGCACTATACGCTGCGAGCATGTTCCATGGCATGCGACAGCTCTGTCAGCAGGCCTTCGAAGGTATAGGGTTTGACTACGGAACCGCTGAAACCGTACCGGCCGTAATCGGCCATAACCGGATCGTTGGAGTAGCCGCTCGAAACGATCAATACCGCTGCAGGATCCAGCTTGCGAATCAACTCGGCCGCCTCCCGGCCGCCCATGCCGCCCGGGACCGTAAGATCCAGGATGACAGCATCGAACCTGACGCCCAGCTCACGTGCCAGGCGATACTGTTCAACCGCCTCTGCCCCGTCTCCACAGTCGACGAGCTGATACCCGGCTTCTTCGAAAATGAACCGTGCGAGGTCGCGGATGATCTGCTCGTCATCCATCAGCAGGATTCGACCGGCGCCCGTCAGCAGGTCCTGCGGTATCAGGTTTGTCTCCTGTGGTGTAAGCATCTCTTCGACTACGGGCAGGAACAGGCTGAAAACCGTACCGTACCCCAGCTCGGATGTCACCGAAATGTGGCCACCATGACGCTTGATGATCGAATAGACCGTCGTGAGTCCCAGGCCGGTCCCGCTTGCCTTGGTGGTAAAATAGGGATCGAAGATCTTCCCGAGCTGCTCCGAGGGAATGCCGCCCCCCTGGTCGGCTATGTCAATTTGCACATAGGTCCCGCTCGCAAGCGGCAGCCTGTCTCCGCTTCGCACCTTCAGATTTTTAGCGGTGACGATGACGGTTCCGCCGTCGGGCATGGCCTGCTTGGCATTGATCAGCAGATTGCTGAAGACCTGGCACAGCTGACCTTCGTCGGCATTGACCGGATACAGTCCGCTCTCGGCCTCGATTACCCCCTTGACGTTCGCTCCCTGCAATGCAAAGCCGACCGCTTCGCCAATCAGCTTCAACGTGTCCACCACCTGTTTTACCGGCTCACCTCCGCGGGCAAAAGTCAACAACTGCTGGGTCAACCCACTGGCTCGTATTGCGGCCTTTTCGCTGTCAGCCAGGCGCTGGGCGGCCTTATGCTCACCGCCTACCAGCAGGCGCGCCAACGAGATATTCCCCAGGATGGCGGTCAGGATGTTGTTGAAGTCATGGGCGATGCCGCCGGCCAGAACCCCGAGCGCTTCCAGACGCTGGTTCTTTTCCTGCTCCTGCTGTAGCAGCAGCCGGTCGCTGATGTCTCTGTTGATTTCCAGTACCGCAGTGCTGCCGTCCAGATCATTGCATATGCGGGACCATTTGGAGGAGACGGTGATCCGGATGCCATCGCGTCTGGTATGAATCAGCTCTCCCTGCCACATCCCGTTTTGAACCAGAAACAGTTGAATCTCCTCCAGCGGAATCGGGAAGCATGTCTTGAATAATGTATAAATTACCTGCCCCAATACCTCTGCACTTTTCCAGCCGTAGCATTCTTCAGCACCCCGGTTCCAAAAGATGATTCTGTCGTGCTCGTCGCGCACGATGATGCTGTCATGGGCAAGCTCAAGTAATTGAGCCTGCTGCCTGATCTTTTCCTCGCTTCGCTTGCGCTCGGTAATGTCCAGGGCCGAGCCGAAAAAACATTCCAGCTCACCCTGGTCATTAAAACAGGCCGTGTTTACGTCCTGAACCCAACTATAGCAGCCATCCGCCTTCCTGAAACGGTACTCCATGTCCAGGTCAACGTTTGGACCAGTTCGAGTACGGAACGCCTCATCGATGTAACCGAAGATGCGCGACCGATCGTCAGGATGGAAGTATTCCAGCAGTTGTTCGAAGCTGTTTTTCATGAAATCGGCAACCGGATAACCGGAACTTTTTTCAAATGCCGGACTCAGGTAATCGTAGCACCCTTTTTTCACATTTAGGCGATAGAGGATATGCTGGGAACCGTTCAGGGCCTGGGTGAAGCATTGGTTGGCATAAGCGAGGGCCTCCAGGTCGTATTTGCGACCGGTGATGTCCAGGGCGATGGAAAGCAGCTGGTCCTCTCCTTCCGCCGTAATCATTTCTGCCGAGTAGAGACAGTATACCGGTGTACCGTCTTTGGCAGTCAGTGCAATCTCCATGTCGCCTATCCGGCCGTCATGTTTGAAGACCGCAATCATCCGCTCCCGCTCGGCGGGCGAGAGCCAGCCGAGTTCCAGAGAGGTCCGGCCGAGCGCCTCCTGCCGGCTGAAGCCCGAGATCTCGCAGAACCTGTCGTTGACCTCCAGGTAACGGCCATCTTCGATGTTGCTGATGGTCATCAGCACCGGAGCACGATTAAAGGCCCGGACAAATTTGTTCTCGCTGGCTTTGAGCTGTTGTTCCGCGAGCACGGCTTCCGTGGTGTCCCGCGCAATACACAATACCGTTTCGACCGCCCCGTCTGCTCCCCGTTCCGGGACGATGCGCGATTCAAAATGTTTCATTCCCGCCTCAGTCGGAAGTGCAAAGCGGATTCTCACGATTTCTCCGGTGTCAAAGGCTTGGGTAACGGCGTCTTCCCACAGCTCGACCAGCTCCGGCGGCACCCCGAGTTCCCGATTGGTTTTACCGAGATATTCGCTGACCGGAATGCCGGATATCACCTCGACCTGGCGGTTGACGTAGACATGGCGGTGGGTGCGGTCAATGCGCGAGACCACGTCCGGGAGATTGTCCGCCAGGGAGGAGAACTGCTGTTCTCTTTTCTTCAGCTCTTCCTCGACCTGCTTGATTTCCGATATGTCGGCGATGACCCCCACCAGCGAGATCATATTTCCCTGGGCATCCTCAAGGCGTCGGCCACTCAGGTGCCCCCAGAAATCGCTGCCGTCCCTGCGGATAAAATGTTGCTCGTGATGCACATGGTCGATCTCACCGGCAACCAGCCGGCGCATCCGCTCATCACCCACCTGGCGCTGGGCGGGATAGACATGCTCGAAATAGGAGGAGCCGATCAGTTCGTCGAGCGAGCAGCCGAACATGTCAGCCATGCGATGATTGGCAAAGGTGATGATACCCTGCGGACTGCCCATGAGGATGCCGGCCTGCATGGTGTCGAAAATGGTATCCAGCCGTTGCTTGGCCTCTGAAAGCTCATGTTCGGCAGCTTTCCGATCAGCTATATCTCGCACGAAGGCACATGAATATTCCTGGCCGTCGTGCTGCATGTAGGTGGTCGTCACTTCCACCAGCGTGTACCTTCCCGAGCGGGAACGCTGCCTGACCTCCAGCAGCATATGCCCGGCAGCCTTGAGCTCCTGCCACTGTTCTGCCCAGACAAGCGGCGGAAGGTCGGGGCATATGTCGCTCATCGTCATGGACAACAGCTCTGCCCGCGAGTATTCGAGCGCCGAGCAGGCACTCCGGTTGGCGTAGATCAACCTGCCACCGGCATCGGCCCACAGGATTTCATCCTGCGCCGATTCCAGGGCAAGAGCAGCTAATTTTTGGAAACCGGCATCGCACGACGCATCGCTGTGGTTGGAAATGAGTTCATCCATACATCTACTCCCGTTACTACTTCATGATGTGAGCGTAGCTGTCTCACCCTGGCGAGACCTTAAGCCACGCCGAACCCTGACGCTTATAGCATTCTGCCGGCAGGCTGTGAATAAGATTCCAACCAACATAAGCGGAGCAGGCGGAATAACCGCATTTTGTGATTGTCATCATGCCAGAAACACCCCCACTTCCGGGACAATGGGGACAAGAGTGTGCTGCGCGTGCGGTGTTCATTTAGACATTTCCGGCTTAACGGGTATAATTAAAATCAGTAGATGAATTCATTTCGGGAGATCGCCATGACAACCACCTTGAAAGATGCGGAACAGCCCAAGCCAGCGGAATCTACAGCTCGACCAGACGAACCGGCCAGGGAGAACGCCGCTTCCGAGAAGGAGAAGGTGCCGCCCGTCGTGGAAGAGCCGATCGTGACCAGGCACCGGGTGACCGTCAACGGCAAGCTTCTCAATTACAGCGCCACGACCGGCATGTTGCCTCTGATTACAGCCGCCGGCGAGACCGAGGCACACCTCTTCTTCATGGCCTACACAGCTGACAGGAAAGGTCCAGCCGGCCAGAGACCGCTGATTTTCGCCTTCAACGGAGGGCCGGGTTCGGCCTCAGTCTGGCTTCATCTGGGGGCTGTCGGCCCGAGACGTGTGGTTATGCCGGAAGACGGCAGCATGCCCGCTCCCCCCTATCAACTGACCGAAAACGGTGAGACCTGGCTGGACCAGGCCGATCTGGTCTTCATCGATCCCGTGGGCACCGGCTACAGCCGGGCCGTCAAACCCGACCTGACCGCCAAGTTTCTCTCCCTCAAGGGGGATATCGAGTCGGTAGGTGAGTTCATCCGCCTCTATCTGACGCGCTACGAACGCTGGTCATCCCCGCTGTTCCTGGCCGGTGAAAGCTACGGAACGACGCGTGCCGCAGGGCTGGCCGGACACCTCTTCGAGCGCGGCATAGCCTTTAACGGCATCATCCTCGTTTCCACAGTGCTCAATTTTTCCACCATCATCTTCACAACCGGTAACGAACTGCCCTATGTGCTCTTCCTGCCGAGCTATGCCGCCACGGCCTGGTTTCACAAGATGCTCCCCCCCGATCTGGGAGTGGACCTTGAGGCGACACTGCGGGAGGTGGAGGCTTGGGCTACGGGCGATTATCTGCGGGCTCTCAACAAGGGGGATCGCCTCTCGCCCGAGGAGCGACAGGAAACCATCGGGCGGCTCGCCCGCTACACCGGTCTCGACGAGCGTTACATCGACAACTGCAACCTGCGTATCGAGGCCGTACGCTTTACCAAGGAGCTGCTCCGCCAGCGCAAGCGAACGGTGGGGCGTTATGACAGCCGTCTGCATGGCGCCGGTCTTTTTGCCGCGGCCGAGCAGCCCGACTTTGACCCCAGCCTGACCTCGGTCCGTCCGGCATTCACCTCGACCTTCAACAGCTATGTGCGCAGCGAACTGGGTTACAGGACGGATCGGGAGTACTGTATCTTCGGTGAAGGATTCGACAAATGGGACTGGGAAGCCAAGAACGCTTTCGCGGACACCAGCGAGGCCTTGCGCAACGCCTTCAGCAAGAACCCCTACATGAAGCTGTTCGTGGCCTCGGGCGTCTACGACCTGGCAACGCCCTATCTGGGAACGGAATACATATTGAATCACCTGGGACTGGATGCAGAACTGCGACAGAACATAACCACCGCCCGTTACGGAGCCGGCCACATGATGTATACCGATGCCCGCATCCGCGTCCAACTGAAGCGGGATATCGCCGCCTTTGTGCGCTCGGCTCTTCCGCAGCGCTGATCTTCTCCCCGGCAGCGGGACATTCATTTTTTTCCTGATATACTCTGGTATGGCACCTCATAGTCTGAACATTAAAAACGGAAGGGAGGACGAGACATGATGAAGAGTTGGTTATTTCGGGTAGTACTGATGATGGCCATGGTTGCCCTGGTGGCCGGTGCGGCCGCAGCCGGTGATGCAGCAGCACCGCGCATCGGCAAGGAAGATGTCAAGGCCAGGCTTGGAGCGGCAGACACGTCAATCATCGACGTGCGGGCGGTTTCCGATTGGAAGGCGAGCAAGCTGAAGATCAAGGGGGCTGTCAGGGAGGACCCCAGTGATGTCGACGGCTGGGCTTCCCGCTATCCCAAGAATCGGACCCTGATCCTCTACTGCGCCTGAACGGATGAGGGAACCAGCGCCCGTGCGGCGTTGCAGCTGATCAAGATGGGATACGCCAAAGCATTCGCCCTCAAGGGGGGATGGAGGGAGTGGGAGAAAGCGGGTTATCCAACCGAGCAGAAATGAAACCTCGTTCTTCTGTCAAAGCCGGGTAAATTCACCATTCGGAGTGTTTGAGCCGGATGAGAGGAAACTATCAAGTCCGGTTCTGAGGGGAGCGGGAGCCGCAAGGCTCCCCTCCTACCCGGTTTGTCAATAATGCAGGATGGATCTGTACCTGCTGTGCTTGCTGCTGCCTAAGGAGCTGAAAATGAATTACATGGTCAAAATTGCGCTCAGATTCAGGTCAGATCTGGCAGAACTGATTGAAGCAAACCGCAGGCGTAGCACGGCTACGTTGAGGATTTGGTGATTGAAGTTCTGCCAAAGATGGCCTGAAGATGAGATGCAAGATGACCAGGTTATTTGTTTACAGCTCCTAACTGTCCGGCAACCATCCTACGGCTTGTAATACATGAGCTGACGGGCAAAGGGGGCCACGTGGCGGACCAGTTCCTGCTGCTCCTCCGCCGTCATGGGCTGGAAGGCTGAGGCGAAACGGACGTTCTCCTCCAGCTGCTGCAGGTCGTCGCAGCCGATGATCACGGTGCTGACCGGCTGGGAAAGGGCGTAGCGCAGAAAGGGCTCCATGCCGAGCTGTCCGGGGATGCGGGCGGCCAGGCCGCGCAGGTAGACCTTCATCCCAACGATGCCCATCTGCCGCTCATGCGCCAGTGGGATCACCTGGTCGATGAAGCTGTGGTGGGCCGGCTCGGCCGGATTGACCGGCAGCAGCACGGTGTCGAAGGG
>JACMKN010000328.1 GCA_014380135.1 Deltaproteobacteria bacterium | reverse complement strand
GGCAGACTGATATCGACTGTTCCCAGGGCAATGCCCATTGCGAGCCCCAGACCAAAAGTAAGAACATTGAATTCGCTGGCCTCGTGGTAGGAATCACCAAGAAAGGCCGATATTGTCGAAAGGTTCTCCCGCGGCGCAATCACCCGCAGACGGTCACCCGGCATGATGGTGGTTTCCGCAACCGGGATAAAATCCGTATCGCCGCGTCTGATTCTTGTTACGATGCCCTCATAATTGCGGAAAATCCCCACCTGGCGCAATGTTTTGCCATAGATGGCCGGATTTGATACGAAGATCCGCCGGAAATCCAGCTGACTGCGATCGTTCTGGATATCACCTTCGTACTTGACACCCAGTGCCTCGATCGCTTTTTGCACGTCATCCGATAGTCCGACCAGCGTCACGATGTCGCCATTTTTAATGACCGAATATCCGGAAACGGCGAACTGCTCGTCACCACGCACACATCGGGCGAAGCGCACCGACAGCGAACAGCGCTCCAGCAGGCCTGCAATCGCTTCTCCGGGCTCTTTGATATTGCTTACAGTAATTGCGGCGCTGGTCAACGAATCGCCGACAGAGTGAGTCTCGCGCCTGAACGGCCAGGAAAGCATCAGGATCGGAATCAGGACGCCTAGCGGATAGGCGATTGCATAGCCAAGGGTTGCCTCCGCCCCACTCTGACCCAGTGCAGTCGTAGCAGCAGCCAGTGAAGGAGTATTGGTCAAGGCTCCCGCAAAGACACCTGCGGCGGTACTTGCCGGGATATCCAGAATCCGGGAGGCCAGTACATCCACACAAAAGGCAGCGCCGACGGCAACCGGCGGAATCAAGAGGTAACGCCAACCGCCATGCGCCCAGGTATGAAACAAAAACTCGCTGGACGAGAGTCCGATCGCATAAACGAACAACGCCAAGCCAAAGGTTGCCAATGCATCCGGCGGTTTGACGGCGGGCTCGATATAGCCCCACATGACCCCGGCAAACAGCACCCCGGCCACCCCCAGGGATACCCTCTGTATGGAAATGCGGCCCAGCAGGGCTCCGCAGCCGATGGCAAGGCAAACCAGCAGTAAAGGATTATTCAGCATGCTGCCTCCGGTTGGTTGTTTTCAGAAACTGCATCTGCAAAATACCGGCTCGGCACCCTTTTAATCCTCCTCAGGTTTGGTGTTCCTGCAGCGGATCGTCAGACCTTTCAGAAAATTTCTCAGGAACTGATCGCCGCACTCCTTGAAATTCTTATGCCCCTTATTCCTGAACAGCGCGCTCAGTTCGGACTTTGAAAGGGGAATGTCGGCCAGCTTCATGATGGCAATCATGTCATCTTCCTTGAAATCAAGGGCAATCCGCAGTTTTTTCAGAATGGTATTATTGGTCAGTTCAGCCACTGGTTTGGCCACCGACCCAGCTGTCGAGTCCCGTCGGCCTCTTTTGTGAACGATCAAACCATCCAGAAAGAAAGTCATCAGAGGATTGCTGCATTCAATATAGTCTTCCTCATCTTCTTTTTTGAGAAACTTGATCAACGTGGGTTGTTCGATGTTGCAGCCGGAAAGCTTGAATATTTCAACCATCGCTGGATTGCTGATATCCAGGGCGTAGCGCAGCCTGCGTAAGATATCGTTGTTTGTCATGATAGACTCCTGTCAGATTTGTTATGGATAGTGCCGCTGGAACGCGCGGCAAGAGTGCTTTTCAGAATAGGAAAGTGGAGGGATTTCAACGGCAGCATTGTCCGGCATCCTTCCAAGCATAGCAAGAGAGTATATACTGAAATATTTATTTTAAACAGCCTGTAAATATGTTTTTGGAAGTGTTATAGTGAACTTAGCAGTAAGGCAGTACAAATTGTCAAAAGGAGGGCGTTATTATCGAAAATACTCCACCTGGCAGGAAAACAGAAAGAATTGCAGTATCGGTCCGGAGGTAAGTGGAGCCGGAATAATCCTTGAAAAGGGAATCAAGTAAGTAAAAAATAAGTGAAGCCCGCCGAAGTATTGGCGGGCTTTTCATTTGTCCTGTGAAACTTTTAAAGATCTGTCCGGCGCCGCCTTCCGGCCGACAACCCCTTCAATCCACATTGAAAGCGCCCTGCCGCTCTTCAAAATTTCCTCCGGTATGGCCAGGCTGTTTCTGGCCGCCAGGTCGTTGGCGTACTTAAGCTGCCCTTCGCTCGGCCCCCCACCCGCGTTGCGCGCCGCCGGAACCGAAAAGCCCATCTTGTTGTGAACACCCCGGCAAAAGCGCTGCCAGGTCTCCTTGTTCTCCACCACCAGATCCAGAAAACTCTCCATCTTGCTGGTCAGCTCGTAATCTATCACCCAGGCATGCTGTCCCATCAGATAATCGATCAGGGCTTCACCCGGCGGCATGGGGACCACTTTCCCCTTTTCCTCTTTTACATAACCACGGTCGGTAATGTTTTTGGTGATGGCGGCATAGGTGGAAGGGCGGCCGATGCCCAGCCTCTCCAACTCCTTCACCAGAGAACCCAGCGTAAACCGTCCGGGCGGCTTGGTCTTTTTTTCATCAAGAATTTCCTTCACCTTGGGCAGCAACTCTCCAACTTCAACCGGCGGTAACAGCTGCAGTTTTTCATCTTCTCCCTTTTTTTCCTTTTCCTCGTCCAGCTCGGCGTAGACCTTGAGAAAGCCGTCGAAGATCAGAACCCTGCCCGATGCCTTGAAGCGTTCTCCGGCCACTTCGAAAAGCATGGTCGTGGAATCGAAGCGGGCCGGCGCCATCTGGCTGGCAACGGCGCGCTTGAAGATCAGCTCGTAGAGCCTGGCATGTTCCTGGGTCAAATTCTCTTTTTTGATGACGGCGGCAATCTCGGCGATGGAATGCATGTGGGTGGGACGGATGCCTTCGTGGGCATCGGCCTGCGAGTTCTTCGATTTGTGCTGGTTCGGTTTTGGGGGGAGATAGTCAGCGCCGAGGCTTTTCCCGAGAAACTCCCGAATCTCGGTGACAAAGGCATCGTCCATCCGGACCGAATCGGTACGGTGATAGGTGATGATGCCGTGGTCGAACAGCGCCTGGGCCAGCTTCATAGTCTGTTCCGGCGAGTATTTCAGCCGGACGGCTGCGGCCGCCTGCAGATCAACCGT
>JACMKN010000327.1 GCA_014380135.1 Deltaproteobacteria bacterium | reverse complement strand
TTCTGGATATTGGTCAGACATTCTTTCATGGCTGCACGGCTCTGATCGTTGATCACCTGCGGTCCGGTGACGTATTCGCCATATTCAGCATTGTTGGAGATGGAGTAGTTCATATTGGCGATGCCACCCTCATACATCAGGTCTACAATCAGCTTGAGCTCATGCAGACACTCGAAGTAGGCCATTTCAGGGGCATAGCCGGCTTCCACCAGAGTTTCAAAACCGGCCTTCACCAACTCCACTGCACCGCCGCAAAGCACGGCCTGCTCGCCGAACAGGTCGGTCTCGGTCTCGTCCTTGAAGGTAGTTTCGATGATGCCGGTACGGCCGCCACCGATAGCGCTGGCGTAGGAGAGAGCCACTTCGCGGGCCTTGCCCGATGCATTCTGGTAAACTGCAATCAGATCGGGAATTCCGCCACCTTTCACAAACTCGGAGCGAACTGTGTGACCGGGCGCCTTGGGGGCAATCATGATGACGTCCAGGTCGGCACGCGGTACGACCTGGTTGTAGTGGATGGCAAAACCGTGGGCAAAGGCCAGGGCCGCCCCTTTTTTGAGTTTAGGCTCGATCTCGTCACGGTAGAGGGTTGATTGAAACTCGTCAGGCGTCAGGATCATTACCAGATCAGCCGAGGCAACAGCTTCGGCAACGGATGCCACCTTGAGGCCGGCATTCTTCGCCTTGACAGCAGAGGTTGACCCTCCACGAAGAGCAACCGTTACATCAACTCCGGAATCCTTGAGATTGCAGGCATGGGCATGGCCCTGGGAGCCGTAACCTACAATGGTAACTTTTTTCGCCTTGATCAATGCGAGATCACAATCACGATCGTAATAAACGTTCATGCTGGTACTTCCTCCACATAATTTTTATCCGGCAAACCGGTCGTACTTAACACGTAAAACGAACGAGACTGATACTACATTCGACCGTAGCTGTCAACGTAAATAGCTGTTTCGCCCACTGTCAGGGGTATAACCTGCACAGATGCACTTCAACAGAAAAGCCGCCAGTTTCGTGGCGGCTTGACTTTTTTTTTGCGGTCCCGAAAAGATCCGCCTAACCCTTCCACCCTTTAGCGCCACGGCCGATCGTGACCGAACCGGTGCGTACCAGTTCCTTCAAACCCAAGGGACGCAGAAGATCGAGGATTGCGTCAATCTTGAGCGGATTGCCGGTGGCTTCAATCGTATAGGACTTGGGCGTAACGTCAATAATCTTGGCACGAAAGATATCCACGATGCGCAAAACTTCGGCTCGGCTCTCGTCCTCGGCCGTGACCTTGATCAATGCCATCTCGCGCTCGATACCACTGCCGTCGGTAAAATCTATAACCTTGAGAACATCGATCAGCTTATTGAGCTGTTTGTTGATCTGCTCCAGTATCTTATCGTCACCACGGGTGACGATGGTCATACGCGAAAGTCCTTCTTCGTTGGTGGGCGCCACCGAAAGCGAGTCAATATTGAAGCCGCGACCAGAGAAGAGGCTCGCTACGCGGGAAAGCACACCAAATTCATTTTCAACCAGTACCGATAATGTATGTTGCATGGCAGTTTTTCTCCTTACGCGTTCAGTACCATTTCGTTTAGTGATGCCCCGGCCGGTACCATCGGTAACACCTTCTCCTCCCGGGCAATCTTGAACTCCATGATCACCGGCCCGTTTTCTGCGAAGCCCTGCCTGATGACCTTTTCCACATCGTCCGGTTTGGTGGCCAGAAACCCTTTGGCGCCATAGGCGTCAGCCAGTTTGATGTAGTCAATCGGCAGTTCCATGCAGGTTTGGGAATAACGTTTGTCGAAAAACAGCTCCTGCCACTGGCGAACCATGCCCAGAAAATTGTTGTTGAGGATCACGATCTTGACCGGCAGTTTATTCTGCACCAGGGTGGCCATCTCCTGAATGTTCATCTGCACCCCGCCGTCTCCGCAGATGGTTATAACCTGGCGTCCCGGAAAGGCGGCCTGAGCCCCCATGGCAGCCGGCAGACCGTATCCCATGGTACCAAGCCCGCCGGATGTCAGCAGCGTGCGAGGGCGGTTGAACTTGAAGAACTGGGCGGTCCACATCTGGTGCTGTCCCACATCGGTAGAAATAATGGCGTCTTCGTCCGACAGTTCGCGCAACTTCTGGATGACAAACTGCGGCTTGATGATCGTAGTACTGCTTTTGTAACTGAGAGGGTGTTTCTCCTTCCAGTCCGAGATTTCCTCATGCCAGGGGGACAGAGCGGAAACATATTCGGCCGCCTTATCCTTTACCTTGTCGGTCAGTTTGAGCATTTGGGTCAGTACGTCCCTGACGTCGCCAACAATCGGAAGATCGACCCGCACGTTTTTCTTGATCGAAGTCGGATCGACATCGACATGGATAATTTTGGCATGGGGGGCAAAGGTGGCCAGCTTGCCGGTGACCCGGTCATCGAAGCGTGACCCGACCGCAATGATCAGATCACTGTGGGTCATGGCCATGTTGGCGCAATAGGCGCCATGCATGCCAAGCATCCCCAGCGAGAGCGGATCATCCCCGGGAAAGGAACCCAGTCCCATCAGAGTGGTCGTAACCGGAATTCCGAGATTGCGTGCCAGTGAAGTCAACTGTTCAGACGCGTCGCCCAGCACTACACCTCCGCCGACATACAAGACCGGCCGATGCGATTCCAGAATCATCTTGAAAGCCTTTTCCACCTGGCGCGGATGCCCTTCAACGGTCGGCTTGTAACTGCGGATTTCAACCGAATCAGGATAGGCAAATTCACCCATGGCAACCTGAATATCCTTGGGGAAATCGACCAACACCGGGCCGGGACGGCCGGTACGGGCGATGTAGAAGGCTTTCTTCATGATCATGGCGATATCCTTGACATCCCTGATCAAAAAACTGTGCTTGGTGCAGGGACGGGTGATGCCGATGATATCGACCTCCTGGAAGGCGTCGTTGCCGATCAGGGCGGTCGGCACCTGTCCGGTGACAATCACCATCGGAATCGAATCCATATAGGCCGGGGCAATAGCGGTCACGGTATTGGTTGCGCCGGGCCCCGAGGTGGCGATGGCCACGCCGACCTTGCCGGTGGCGCGGGCATAACCGTCAGCGGCGTGCGTGCCGGCCTGCTCGTGACGCGGCAGTATGTGACGGATTTCCTTGAAGCTGAAAAGTTCGTCATAGATGTTGATGACGGTCCCGCCGGGATAGCCGAAGACGGTGTCAACACCCTCCTTTTTCAGGCATTCCAGCATTATTCGTGCGCCGTTCATTTTCATATGGTTACCTCGTTTGAAATTTCGTGTTTATTGACCCGAACCGGTAAAACGGTTCAGGCGGACATCACCGCTCCGGTATGGGCCGATGTGACCAGCTTCGCATAACGGGCCAGCCAGCCGGTCTTTATTTTCGGTTCGGGTGCCTGCCATTTTGCCAGACGGGCGGCCAGGGTCGCTTCATCCACCAGCAGTTCCAGCCTGCGGGCCGGTATGTCCAGCAGGATCCGGTCACCTTCTTCCACCAGCGCAATCGGTCCGCCTTCAGCTGCTTCCGGTGAAATGTGACCGATGCAGGGGCCGCGGGTGCCGCCCGAGAAACGCCCATCGGTAATCAGCGCCACCGAATCGCCCAGACCCATACCCATGATGGCGGCCGTGGGTGCCAGCATTTCACGCATGCCCGGTCCCCCTTTCGGCCCTTCGTAACGGATTACTACCACATCGCCGGAGGTGATCCTCCCCTCCATGATGGCGGCCATGGCCAGTTCCTCGGCATCGAAGCAGCGGGCAGTGCCCTCGAACTGCATCATCGCGTCCGACACCCCGGACTGCTTGACGACGGCCCCTTTGGGAGCGATGTTGCCAGTAAGGATAGCGATGCCACCCTCCTTCTTCACCGGATTCCCAAGCGGGCGAATGACCTCCTCGTCAACATTCTGGATGCTCTCGGCCAACTGATGGGTAGTAAGTCCGAAGAGCGTCTGCGTATCCTTGATCTTGTCTCCCAGCTGCTTGAACACACCGGCAACTCCGCCGGCGATATCCAGATCTTCCATGAAGTGCTCGCCGGCCGGATTCATCGAGGCCAGTTGCGGAGTATCCTTGGCCAGCACGTCGAACAACTCCAGCGGCAGCTCGACTTGCGCCTCGCGGGCGATGGCCAGCAGATGCAGCACGGTGTTGGAAGAGCCACCCAGAGCCAGGTCAACCCGGATGGCGTTCTCGAAGGCCGCGCGAGTCATGATGTTGCGCGGGGTAACGTTATTCAGCACCAGTTCGACGATTTTTTCGCCGGAAGCGAAGGCGATGCGTCTCTTGAGAGCCGAGACAGCCAGAGCGGTACCGCAGCGTGGCAGACTCATGCCCATCGTCTCGGTCAGTATCGCCATCGTGTTGGCGGTGAAGAGCCCCTGACAGGAGCCCATGCCGGGACAGGCGTTGTCCTCGCAGACCTGCAACTCCTTGTCGCTGATGACGCCGGCCTTGTAGCGGGCCATGGCCTCGAAGGTATCGGACACAAACGAAAACTGTCGGCCGGCCTGCCCGCGCCCGCTCATCATCGGACCCGCGGTAACGACGATACAGGGGATATCCAGCCGGGCGGCAGCCATCAGCATGCCGGGGGTAATCTTGTCGCAGTTGGTCAGCAGTACCAGACCATCCAGGCGATGCGCCTCGGCCACCGATTCGACCATATCGGCAATCAGCTCGCGGGTCGGCAGCGAGTAATGCATCCCCTTGTGCCCCATGGCCATACCGTCGCACACGCCGGGAATGCCGAAGAAGAAAGAGTGTCCTCCGCCCGTGTGAACCCCTTTTTCGATGAAGCGCTCCAGATCGCGCATCCCGACGTGGCCCGGGATCAGATCGGTAAAACTGGTAGCTACACCGATAAATGGTTTGTCCATCTGGCTCTGGGGTACTCCGGTGCCCTTCAGCAGGGCGCGATGCGGTGTCCGCTCCAGTCCTACTTTGATTGTATCGCTGCGCATATCTGTATCATCCTTATTGATTGGATTAAGTGTTTGATCCCGCCAAACAGCCGGTTGATGCGGCCTGGCAGGGTTTGAGACGATAATATATAAGTTGGAATGTGTCAACCGGAATACAGACAGAAAAAATCCGGTTACGCCTTTCTGATTCGACGTCATTGTCACTGGCAATCGGCACAGTTTAAGACTTTACGGCTATGAATCCTTCTACTTCATCACCATCAGAAAAATCTGCACAAAAATAATTTTCAGCAGCATACTGAGCGGATAGACGGCAGCATAGCCGGCTTCGACCCGCTCATTGCCGCAGCGTCCGACGGCGAAACCGAGCACAGCCGGTTGAGTCTGGACTCCGGCCACGACACCTCCGATAAAAGGCCAGGATTTGCCGGCAATCGCACGCGCCATCGCAATAGTTACCAGACAGGCTGCTATTGTGATGCAGGCGCCTGCAGCAAGCGCAGAAACATTTATCGGCGCCGTATGCAGCAGGCCTCCCGCCTTGATTCCGGCGCATGCCAGAAAAACAACCAGACCGAGCTGGCGCAGTGACATTGATACGCCATAAGGCAGATACCAGGTCAGCGGCCCGGTCCTGCCAAGCGCTCCCAAGATCAACGCCACGATCAGGCAGCCCGCCACCGGGCCGATTTCGAACGTTCCGAGTCCCAGCGGCAGACTGATATCGACTGTTCCCAGGGCAATGCCCATTGCGAGCCCCAGACCAAAAGTAAGAACATTGAATTCGCTGGCCTCGTGGTAGGAATCACCAAGAAAGGCCGATATTGTCGAAAGGTTCTCCCGCGGCGCAATC
>JACMKN010000326.1 GCA_014380135.1 Deltaproteobacteria bacterium | reverse complement strand
CGTCTGAAGCAAGGCTTTTTTCCAGATCCTTCTCCTTGACCTCCAGCCCCTGCTCTTTTGCCGGCAACGGTGTGATGTTGGGCACCTCCACGTCCGGGACAATTCCCTTGGCCTGTATCGAGCGACCACTGGGGGTGTAATAGCGAGCCGTAGTCAGCTTGAGGGCGGCATTGCCCTTCATCGGAAAGACGGATTGTACCGAGCCCTTGCCAAAACTCTGCTTGCCCATCACGATGGCGCGCTTGTGGTCCTGCAGGGCGCCGGCCACGATCTCCGAAGCGCTAGCGCTACCGCCGTTGATCAGAACTACAATCGGATAACGCGCTTCCTTTTCGCCCAGCGTAGCATTAAAGGTGCGACTGTGTTCGCGTCCGCGCCCCTTGATCGATACGATCACGGTATTATTGATATCATCTCCGATAAAACAGTTGGCGACCTCGACCGACGACTCCAGCAGACCTCCCGGATTATAGCGCAGGTCGATCACCAGCCCCTTCAATTCCCCTCCGGTGGCAACATGAAGATCGTGAAGAGCCTGTTTGAATTCAATGCCGGTTCGCTCCTGGAACTGGGAAATCCTGATAAAACCGTATCCGCTGGCGAGCAAGCGCGACTTCAGGCTCTTGATTTTAATGATGTCGCGAACCAGGTTAAAAACCAGCGGCTTGGGAGAACCATTGCGCATAATCGTCAGGGTTACCGGTTTCCCCTTTTCGCCCCGCATGCGCTTCACGGCAGCCGTGATATTCATGCCGCGCGTCAGGCTGCCGTCAATTTTCCAGATGTGATCGTTCGGCTGGATGCCGGCCCGGAAAGCCGGCGTATCCTCGATAGGCGCAATAACGGTCAGCTTGTCGTCCTTCATTCCCAGCTCGATCCCGACCCCGCCAAAGGCGCCCGACATCTGCACTTCCATCTCGTGATACGGTTCCGGTGGCAGATAGGCGCTGTGCGGATCAATATTGGCCAGCATTCCGTCCACCATGCTCTGGACAAGTTTCTTCGAATCAGGCTTTTCTACATGGTTATTGAGAACGGCCATGTAGGCTTCCTGGAGCAGCTCCAGGTAGGCTGAGTCGGGACGCACGTCAATCGGACGCCAACGGGTATACAGTATCACCGCCAGGCAGGCGGCCACGGCGCTAACTAAAAAGATGGCCATAACTTTGCGAGATTTTCTGATCATTTCCTGATCCCTTATCGAAATTCCAGTTACAGGAGGTTACTTTCTGACATCGATCCCGTAGCTCTTGATCTTGCGATGCAGGTTGCTCCGTTCCAGCTCGATGATCTCGGCGGTGCGGGAGATGTTCCAATCGTTGGCTTCCAGCTTGTGAATGATGAACTCCCGTTCGAACTCCTCGCGGGCATCCCGCAGGGCACATATAGTAAACGCGCCGTCAAGCGTCGGACAAGTCGGCCGTCCCGAGGGGGGACCACCCCTCAAATCCGGGATATCGGCCGCGGTAATTGTCCGGCCGGGAGTCATGATCAGGATCCGTTCGATGATGTTTTTCAGCTCCCGCACATTGCCGGGCCAATCGTAACCGGCCAGAGCCTCCACCGCTTCGGGTAGAAAAGCCTTGGCCTCGCGCCCTTCCCTTCGATAAAACTGGGCCACAAAATGCCGGACCAGCAGAGGGATATCTTCCTGTCTTTCACGCAATGCCGGAACCCGGAACGGCACCACGTTGATCCGGTAATACAGGTCTTCCCTGAAGCGACCCTGCAGTATTTCCTGGTCAAGCGACTTGTTGGTGGCAGCTACTATTCTGACATCAACCGACACCAGACGGGTTCCGCCGACACGTTCGAAGCAGCGCTCCTGAATGATACGTAATACTTTGGCCTGGGTTTTGAGCGACATGTCCCCGATCTCGTCCAGAAACAGCGTGCCGCCATCCGCCAGGTCAAATTTACCCTTTTTATGGGCAACTGCGCCGGTAAAGGCACCCTTTTCATGTCCGAACAGCTCGCTCTCAATCAGCTCTTCCGGAATTGCGGCACAGTTTATCGCGATAAACGCCCGATCCCGGCGCGGGCTGTAGTAATGAATCGAACGGGCCACCAGTTCCTTGCCGGTCCCGTTCTCCCCGGTTACCAGCACCGAGGCGGTGGTCGGGGCCACGCGCAGGATCTGTTCCCGCAAGCGGGCCAGAACCGGTGCGTCACCGATCAGCTCGTACTCATTGGCTGCCGTCCGTTTCAGTTCGGCATTCTCGGCCTTCAGTTCCTGCAGCTTCAGGGCATTGGCGACACTGATCAGAACCTTTTCCAAAGAGAGCGGCTTTTCGATGAAATCAAATGCCCCCAGTTTGGTTGCACGCACGGCGGTCTCGATCGTGCCGTGGCCCGAGATCATGATCACCGTCACCTGCGGAAACATGTGTTTGAGTCTTTCCAGCGTTTCCAGTCCATCCATGCCGGGCATCCAGATATCCAGCAGGATCAGGTCCGGCAGCTCCTGCTGGACGCATTCGATCCCTTCAGCGCCGCTGGCGGCACAGATCACCTCGTACCCTTCATCCTCCAGAATACCGGTAAGCGAGGTTCTGATATCCTTTTCATCATCAACAACCAGAATTGTATGTACCATTGTGGCTCCCCATCTGTATTTGCATGACTAAACGGCCGGCAACTCTATCACGAAGACGGCACCGCGAGGCTGGTTGTCACGCACCCGCACAAACCCGCCATGATCGGTGATGATGCTGCTGACTATTGCCAGCCCCAGCCCGGTTCCGCTCTTTTTGGTCGAAAAATAGGGTTCAAAGAGGCGCGGTTTGTCTTCGGGCGGAATTCCGGGGCCATCATCGGCGACAGCCAGCACAGCCATCTTCAGGACCGCGTCATAAGAGCTGGTCAATCTGATGCTGCCCTTTTCTCCCATTGCCGAAACAGCGTTTTCCAGTACATTGATTATCACCCGCTTGATCTGATCCCGGTCGATCTTGAGCAGCGGCATGATGTCATCCTGAATGAAGCTGAAAACGACACCGCGATGAGCTTCCTGATAAAGCGTCAAGGTTTCTCGAATCAGCGCGTTAAGATCATTGGGTTCCGGCTGAATGGCCGGCATGCGGGCAAAATTCGAGAATTCATTGACCAGATTCTTCAGATCGTCAACTGATTTGATAATCATCTCGGTACATTCGTCGAATACCTTTTCATCGTCACTGAAGCGGGAAAGATAACGCTTGCGCAGGCGTTGGGCAGAAAGCTGAATCGGGGTCAAGGGGTTCTTGATTTCATGGGCAATCCGGCGGGCTACTTCACGCCAGGCCGCCATACGCTGGGCACGCATCATCTGCGTCAGATCATCCAGCACCGCGACCATCCCCAGAATTTCACCACCTTCATCCCGCAGCATGGTCAGGTGCAGATGCAAAGCCAGTCGGGTGCCGCGCACATCCAGAAAAATCTGGCGACTGATATTGTCATGCTGCGATTGTGCCAGTTCGCGCAGTGACTCGTTGATAATCTCAAGGTGTTTGTCCTTGATTACATTGCGGAAGTCCTGACCCAACACAGAGTCCGGACTGACATTCAGCAGCCGTTCTGCGGACTTGTTGATGGTCCGCACAATCCCCTCCCGGTCCACCGAAATAACTCCAGCCGCCACATTACGCAGCACAATTTCCATATACCGGCGCCGGCGTTCGATCTCCTGGTTGATACGCGACAGTTCGAGGTTGGAAACATTGAGTGCCCGCTGCTTGGTTCGCAGATCCTCGGTCATGCGGTTGAACGATTGCACCAGCATGCCGATTTCATCTTCGGAACTGGATTCAATATAGACATCCAGGTTGCCGTCCGCAACGGCTCGCGTCCCGTCCACAAGCTCCTGGACCGGTTTGGTCATGCTGTTGGCCAGATAGACACCCATCCAGTAGGCGAAAAAAATTATGACCGTGGTAATCAGAAAAAGGGTGATG
>JACMKN010000056.1 GCA_014380135.1 Deltaproteobacteria bacterium | reverse complement strand
TTACTTCGATGTATGCATATTCGTGTATGTTCTGTCATTGACAATTAAGCCATTATTCTTTAGCATCCCGCTACACTACTTTTATGCGAATCTCAATGCAATACATAGCTGCCGCGATACTGCTGATCATCAGTTTAGTCATGCCGCTTGCCTGCGATGCCTCCCGTTTGCTGGATCTGGTTGACTCCGTAAGTGGCGTGCATACGCGACTTGCATCCGACATTGGTGGTGATGAATGTCCCTGCCCGGGAAGCCCTTTAGATCAGCACTGCGAAAGTGACTGCTGTTCGAGTTATGCACCATTGTTTCAAAGCTCTCCGCTAGTCTATTCCCCAACGCTTGGACGTCTGCGCTTTTTCAGTATAAGCACTAAACTGACGCAGGTCTATTTTTCCATTTTCGTCCCACCCCAGAATCATGTGACCTGACATTTTAATTTTCGGCCCGCGCTTTTTGCATGTATAGCAGATGGCCGGGTCACAGCGCGCGCCATACGATTTTTATACTTACCATTGCACTGACAAGGAGTCTGAAAACGTGACAAACAATAACCGCGATTTTTTACATTCATTATGGGATTTCTTCTGTTCACTCAAGCTGACAATGTCCCTTTTAATCGGTCTGGCGGCCATCTCGATCATCGGTACTATTATCCCGCAAGGCAGTCTGCCGCCGGAATACGTGCAGCAGATCAGTCCGGCCAAACTTAAACTTTACACGTCACTGGGTTTCTTCGACATGTACCACTCCTGGTGGTTCATTCTGCTGCTCTACCTGCTGACCGTCAATCTGGTGGCCTGCTCCATCAAGCGCCTGCCGCACATCTGGAAAACCATAAACGAGCCTGTGACCGTTTTTGGCAGCGGGCTGGAAAAGTCGCTTTCCGGCGTGGTCTCACTGTCCAGTTCTGAAAAGTCAGCGCTTTTGAAAGACAGGGTTGCCGCCTTTTTAAAGGCCGAATTTGCCGAGCCGGTCGTGACCGAGGTCGATGGCGACTGGCACATGTTTGCCCAGAAGACTCGCTGGTGCCGGCTGGCGGTCTATTGCGTTCATCTGAGCGTCATCATCATCTTTATCGGCGCGATTATCGGTTCGGCCTTCGGCTTCAAGGGCTTTGTAAATATCATGGAGGGAGAAACGATCTCCAAGGTCATGTCCCGTTCCAACGAGGAGATCGATCTCGGTTATTCCCTGCGTTGCGAGCAGTTCAGCGTGGCCTTCTATCCCAGCGGCGCCCCGAAGGAGTTCAAGAGTATCCTGACGGTGCTGGAGAACGGCAAGCCGGTGCCGGACTACACCAATGCCCGCGTGATAGTCAACGATCCGCTGACCTATAAGGGAATCACTTTCTACCAATCCAGTTACGGCAATGCCGGCAACTACTATTTCACCGTCACCGATCTGAATGGCAAAAATCCGGTTGCACTGACCGTTGCCGGACAATCCTCTGTCAATCTGCCCGACGGCAGCAGCCTGCATGTTGTCGAGGCGACCAAGGATGTTTCGCAGTTCGCACCGGGAATGTCCGGACCGGCCGCCCAGGTGGAATTGCATGCCCCCAACGGGAAAAAGGAAAGTTTCGTCGTCTATGCCAACCATCCCGAGCTGAACATCCAGCATGCACAGCAGCATGGCACCGGGCCTGTAATCCACTACAAGGGTGCTCAGGAGCGGATGTACACCGGTCTGCAGGTCGCCAAGGATCCCGGAGTAGAGATCGTCTGGCTAGGGTGCCTGCTGATGGTGATCGGTATCTATGCCGCTTTCTTCATGTCGCACCGCCGCATCTGGGTGCGGATTCAAAACGGCATCGTCACGATCGGCGGTAACGCCAGCAAGAACCAGGCCGGCTTTCAGCTGTTCCTTGACGGCCTGACAGCCAAACTCGCAACACATATTTCCGAGGAGAAAAAACCATGACCAGCTCACTTTTGTTTAATGTTGCCACCTTCGGCTATCTGATCTCGATGCTGCTGTTCTTCGCCTTTCTGGCCAGCCGCAAGACCGTTCTCGGTTCTGCCGGAATGTTTGCAGCCTACGGCGGACTTCTGGCCCAGACCTTTGCTTTGGCACTGCGCTGGAAAGAGTCCTACAGCATGGGTATCGGCCGCGCTCCCCTCACCAACCTGTACGAGTCGGTGGTCTTCTTTGCCTGGACGATCGTGCTGATCTACGCCATTTTGGACATCAAATACAAATATCGGGTTATCGGCGCCTTTGTCATGCCGTTTGCGATGCTCGGCATGGCCTGGGCCCAACTCGGCATGAACAACTCGATCGAGCCGCTGGTGCCGGCCCTGCAAAGCAACTGGCTCGTGTATCACGTTATCACCTGTTTCCTGGGTTATGCTGCCTTTGCCGTGGCATGCGGCATCTCGATCATGTATCTGATCAAGGCCTCTCACGAAGAAAGAGGTGAGGGGAATTCAAGCGGCATGATGGCCGCGTTTCCGCCGATCAAGGTTCTTGACAACCTCAATTACCAGTCCATCATGATCGGTTTTCCGCTACTCACGATCGGCATTATCACCGGCGCGGCCTGGGCCAATTATGCCTGGGGCACCTACTGGAGTTGGGATCCCAAGGAAACCTGGTCGCTGATCGTCTGGTTCGTCTACGCCGCCTTTCTGCATGCCCGCATCACCAAGGGCTGGGTCGGCAAACGGGCCGCCTGGCTTTCGATCATCGGCTTTGCCGCCACGATCTTCTGTTATCTGGGGGTCAACCTGTTTCTTTCCGGTCTGCACAGTTACGGTGGCGGCAAATAAAACAGCTTGACAGACATTATATTGTCCATCTAGAATGAAGTTTCAATAAAGGGGAGTAGCTATCAGCCGGAGACATGGCTGACCCCATGCCCGTCAACACAGTCGAAAGGCTCGGGCTGGGAACGATATATATCGCAAGCAAGACCTTTATCCAATGCGTGCAGCGCCGTGGGTAAAGGTCTTTTTTATTTACCCACGGCGAAAAATAAATCGTCGGAGGTACATAGTCATGATGAACCGTTTCAAAACCACAATTCTCCTCACTCTGCTCACCATGCTGCTGGTCTTTATGGGGGGCGCCATCGGCGGCCAGGGGGGCATGATCATTGCCTTCGGCCTGGCGGCTGTCATGAACTTTGGCTCCTACTGGTTTTCCGACAAGATCGTCCTCAGGATGTACAACGCCCAGGAAATCACCCGCGAAGTTCATCCCTCTTTCTATGGAATGGTCGAGCGTCTGGCCGGTCGGGCCGGGCTGCCCATGCCCAAGGTCTACATCATCCCCGATGATTCCCCCAACGCCTTTGCCACCGGCCGCAATCCCGAACATGCCGCTGTCGCCGCCACCCATGGCATTCTGCGCGTTCTCACGCCGGATGAGCTGGAAGGGGTCATGGCCCATGAACTGGCCCATGTCAAGAACCGCGATATACTGATCTCCACCATCGCAGCCACATTTGCCGGCGCCATCTCGATGATCGGCAACATGCTGCAGTGGGGTGCCATGTTCGGCGCCGGACGCGGTGATGATAATGAAGGGGGCGGGATCGGCGGAATGATCGGTTCGCTGGCCATGGCGATCGTTGCCCCGATTGCCGCCATGCTGATCCAGATGGCGGTATCACGCTCACGCGAATACCTGGCGGATGCCTCCGGCGCCGAGATCTGCGGCCGGCCGCTGGCTCTGGCTGGCGCACTGCGCAAGCTGCACACCGTCTCCCAGGCCATACCGATGCTGAACGCCCGACCAGCCACGGCCCACATGTTTATCGTCAACCCGTTGACCGGCGGCGGCCTGATGTCGCTCTTCTCGACCCATCCGCCGATGGAAGAGCGCATCGCGCGACTGGAAGCGCTGGCAACCCGAACGTTCTGACAAAGCAACCATAACCGCGGGCCAGCACACTGTCCCGGAACAACACAAAGGAGAAAGATATGCTATTCACCAAAAATAATGTTTCCAAAGAACCGAAATCATCCAAAAAGAAAAGGAACAGGATAGATCCGCTGCAGAATGTCATTTCTCTGCGCATAAATGATAATGAAAAGAAGACCCTGGAAAAGCTGGCAAAGTCCACCTCCAAAAGCATTTCCGAAATTTTGAGAGAGGCCATTGATCTTTGGAATTCCAAGCGAAGCAATCTGTGCATGGATTAATAACTGAAATGATTTCAGAGGAGGATTTTTAAATGGAGTGGTTGACGGATCCGCAGGTCTGGATGGCGCTGGTGACACTTACCGCGCTGGAAATTGTACTAGGCATTGACAACATCATCTTTATCTCGATTCAGGCCGGAAAGCTGCCGGTTCATCAACAGGAAAAGGCCAGGTTGGTCGGTCTGGGGCTGGCGATGTTCATCCGCATAGCGCTGCTGTTCTCGCTGACCTGGCTGATGGGGCTGACCGCACCGCTGTTTACGGTACTGGGCAACGAGATTTCCGGGCGCGACCTGATCCTGCTGTCGGGAGGCCTGTTCCTGATCTGGAAAAGCACGATGGAGATACACGAAAAGCTGGAAGGGGAGGAAGGGCATGCCATCGCCGGTGCCGGAGCAACCTTCGGAGCTGTCATTGTGCAGATCCTGCTGCTGGATATCGTCTTCTCACTGGATTCGATCATTACCGCACTGGGGATGGCCAGCCAACTGGCCGTCATGGTTACCGCGGTCGTCATCGCGGTCGCCTTCATGATGCTCTTTTCGGGCAAGATCAGTGCTTTCGTGGAAAAACATCCGACCATCAAGATGCTGGCGCTCAGCTTTCTGCTGATGATCGGTGTGGCGCTGATCGGCGACGGGCTCGACATGCACATACCCAAGGGGTACATCTATTTCGCCATGGCTTTCTCGGTGCTGGTGGAGATGCTGAACCTGCGCATGCGCCGGGGTACACCGGTCAAGCTGCACAATCAATATGTAGAAGCGGATAGCGATGGAACAACAAAGTTGTAGACTCCGGCCTGGCCGGAGATGATGCAAAAGGAGATCAAAATGAAAAACCGGGTAGTTAAAGTATTTACAGTCATGGCGGCGGTACTGTTTCTGAGCATCTCAGTGCTGGAGCTTAACGCCGAAGCCAGGGCCGGTGGCAGCCGCTCCATGGGCAGCCGCGGTTCGCGCAGTTATTCCAGGCCGGCCAGCCCGTCTTACCAGACAAACCAGCCAAGCATACCCAGGCAGCAGGCCGCACCCGCGCCCGGTGCCTTTCAACAGCAGGCCGGCGGCGGGTTCATGAGAAGCATGGCCGGCGGGATGATGGGAGGCATGCTGGGCAGCATGCTGTTCAGCAGCTTTGCCGGAGCTGGAGCCGGTCACGGCATGGGCGCTGGTGGTGTCGGAGGCGGTGGCGGCATCGGCCTGTTCGAAATTGCCCTGCTGGCCGGAATTGGCTACCTGATTTACCGCTATATCAAGAAAAAAAGGGCGGACAGTTCCTCTACTCCATTTGGCCGGTGATGATTTAAAGAGATGAACAAATAAGGGGGTACGGCATGTTTAAAAACAAGTTCATTCTGATCCTGATCATTGTATCCGTGATCTTCCCCTTTCTTTCGTACCTGCTGAATTTCTACACCGATTGGCTCTTTTTCGATGAGACCGGTTTCTCGTCGGTATTCACGACGACGCTGTATGCCCAGACGGCGGCCGGGTTGTTCTTCGGGGCTCTGCTGTTCGGCTTTGCGCAGATTAATCTTTTTTTTGCGAACGGAGCATCCTTTCCCTATGCCGGATCGTTCATCGAGGCCGGCAGCTTCAGGCTGCAGCGGGGTGAGGTGCTGCGATTTGTCAAGCCGCTGGGCATCCTGGTCAGTGCCGTACTGGCTTTATTTGCCGGTCAGTGGGGTGCCATGCAGTGGGAAGAGGTACTGCTCTTCACAAACAGGGTCACAGTCGGAACGGTAGATCCGGTCATTGGCAAGGATATCGGCTTCTACATGTTCAGCCTGCCGTTTCTGGAGATGCTCAAGGCTTTCGCCGGTTTCATGCTGCTGTCAACGCTGCTGATGGCCGCTGTCGTATACTTTGTCCGGGGCGGCATCACCCTGACGGAGCGCGGTGCCGCGGTTGATGAGAAGGTTCGCCGGCATCTGGCGGTTCTGGTGGGGATCTTCGCCTGCGCCATCGCAGCCGGCTTCTATCTGGACAGCTACCGGCTGCTGTTTTCCAACAACGGCGCCTTTTATGGCGCCGGTTATGCCGATGTCCACTCGCGACTGCTGACCTACCGGGTTCTGACCTTCCTGACACCGCTGGCGGGAGCCATGCTGGCGGTCGGGATCTGGAAAGGCGTATGGCGGCTGGCGTTGCTGCCACCGGTCATCGTGGTGGCTCTCTATGTAGTCGGACTCCGGGTCTATCCGGGGATATTGCAGAAATTCAAGGTCGCTCCCAACGAGCTGGCCCTGGAAACACCCTACATCGAGAATAATCTGAAGTTTACCCGTTTCGGCTACGATCTGGACAAGATCGAGACGGTACCCTTCGATGTTGACACGAAGCTTTCCGCTGCCGATATAGCCAACAATGATGCCACCATCAAAAACATCCGGCTCTGGGACCATGCTCCGCTGCTCAAGACCTACAGTCAGCTGCAGCAGATCAGAACCTATTACAAATTTTTCGATGTGGATAATGACCGCTATCTGGTGAACGGCCAGTACACTCAGGTCATGCTGTCGCCGCGAGAACTTTCCTATGCCGATCTCCCCAGCAAAAACTGGATCAATGAACGCCTGATCTTCACCCACGGCAACGGCATCACCTTAGGTCCGGTCAGCCGGATCAGCAAGGAGGGGCTGCCGGAGTTTTTTGTCAAGGATATCCCGGCTGTCAGTCTGGCCGACATCAAGGTCACCAGGCCGGAGATCTATTTCGGCGAGTTGTCCAACGACTATGTGGTTGTCAAGACCAAGGTCCCGGAATTCAGCTATCCGACCGCCACCGGCAATATCAATACGACCTACGCCGGAAAAGGCGGGGTGCCGATCGATTCCCTGCTCAAAAAAGCCCTGTTTGCCGCCAAATTCAGGACTGAAAAGATTCTGCTCTCATCTGACATCACCGCCGAGAGCCGCATTATCTACAACCGCAACATCAATGAGCGGGTCAAAGCTATTGCGCCCTTCCTCCGTTTCGACGGCGATCCCTACATGGTGGTGGACGAAAAAGGGAAGCTCAAATGGATCATAGATGCCTACACCTATTCGGATCGTCTCCCCTATTCAAAGCCGCTCAAGGGGGGCATCAATTACATGCGGAATTCGGTCAAGGCGGTTG
>JACMKN010000325.1 GCA_014380135.1 Deltaproteobacteria bacterium | reverse complement strand
GTGTCGTGCATGGTCTCGCCGGAGATCTTGTCGGCCCCGTCGAACTGGCCGGTGGTGAAGTTGCGGGTCGGCAGGCCGCCGGCCTCATTGAGGATGTTGACCAGTACATTGGTGCCGTAGGTCGGCAGACCCTCGCCACTGACCGGGTGATCCATCAGCGCCTTGGCGAAGACGCGCGCGGCGGTCTTGAATTTTTCCGGATCGGCGATCGGCACCTTGGGAGCGCCCTGGTCGTCGATGGAGATGAACTTGATCTTCTTGGAGCCCATCACGGCGCCCAGCCCACCGCGCCCATGGCTGCGGATCTTGCTGTCCGGGTCCTTGACCGAAATGTTGGCGGCAGCCATTTTCATTTCACCGGCCGGGCCGATGGTCAGGATGCCGGTCTTCTTCCCCAGGCGGGCCTCAAGGGCCTCGATTACCGCGAAATTCCATTTACCGACCAGCTCGGTCTCTTCCTGAATGCTGACACCTTCCATATTGACATGCAGGCTGTACCAGGCGTCGCCCTTGGGGATGCCTTCGATGATCAGGGCCTTGACGTCCAGGCGGGCCAGCATCTGGGCCGCGGTACCGCCGGCGTTGCTTTCCTTGATGGTGCCGGTCAGGGGGCTCTTGGCGCCGGCCGAGAGGCGGCCCGAGTTGGCGGCCGGGGTGCCGGTCAAGAGCCCCGGGGCGAACACAAGCTTGTTGTTTACTCCCAGAGCGTGACAGGTGGGGGGTACTTCAGTGGCGATGATGGTCGAGGTCAGACCGCGGCCTCCCAGACCAACCCAGGCGGCGGGTACTTCCTCGATTTTTGTGCTCAGGTCACTCATGTTGACGCGTAAAACTTTATTCATTTTTATCTGCTCCCAATCATATGTATTTATCTACCGCAACGCGGATAGGACTCCTTCCCGAAAGGGAGGCTGCGCCGTTTCCAGCGTAACCCGTAGGCCAGGCTCCATAAGGTTTGCCCTGTTAGGCGGCATGGCTCGGAGATAATGGTTTAACTTCTGAACTACTGACGGCTGCCGATTTCGTGCAAGGCCAAGGCGCCCGAGTGATGCCGCGGAGACGTAGCAGCGCTACGTCGCACAAGAGCATCACGAAGGGCAACGCCGGGATTGCGCGAAAGCGACAGCCGTCTTATTACATGGCGGCCTTGAAGATCTCGACGACCTGCTCCAGCGTAGCCGTGCGCGGGTTGGTGAACTGGCAGGCGTCTTTCTTGGCATTTTCGGCCATGAGCTTCAGGTCCGCTTCCTTGACGTTGAGCGCCTTGAGGCCGGTGGGGATTCCGATCGCAGCGGAGAGCCGGCGGATGGCGCCGATGGCCTTTTCAGCGGCTTCCATCACCGAAAGTCCGCTGATGTTCTCGCCCATGGCGACTGCGATGTCGGCGAAACGCTGGGGACAGGCGATCAGGTTATACTGGCTGACGGCCGGCAGCAGGATGGCATTGCAGACGCCGTGGGGCAGATTGTAGAAACCGCCCAGCTGATGGGCCATGGAGTGGACATAACCGAGGCTGGCGTTGTTGAAGGCCATTCCGGCCAGGTATTCGGCATAGGCCATTTTGTCGCGGGCTTCCAGGTTTGCGCCGTTGGCCACGGCCGGGCTCAGATACTGGGCGACCAGTTCGATGGCCTTGATGGCGCAGGCGTCGGTGATGGGGGTGGCGATGGTGGAAACATAGGCCTCGACCGCGTGGGTCAGGGCGTCCATGCCGGTAGCGGCGGTCAGTGCCGGTGGTTTGCCGACCATCAGGACCGGGTCATTGATGGCGATGTTGGGTGTGCAGCGCCAATCGACGATGGCCATCTTGACGTGTGTTTCGGTGTTGGTGATGATACAGAAGCGGGTCATCTCGGAGGCGGTTCCGGCGGTGGTGTTAATGGCCAGGAAGGGGGGCATCGGCTTGGTTGATTTGTTGACGCCTTCGAAGTCGCGGATGTTGCCGCCGTTGCCGATCACCATGCCGACACCCTTGCCGCAGTCATGGGAACTGCCGCCGCCCAGGGAGACGATGCCGTCGCATTTGTTATCCTGATAGACCTTTACACCGGCCAGCACGTTTGTGTCGGTCGGGTTCGGTTCTGCGCCGTCGAAGATAACAGCCTTGAGGCCGGCTGCTTCGATATAGCCTTTGATCGTGTCGGCCACACCCATCTTGGACAAACCGGCATCGGTGACAATCAACAGATTGGTGGCGCCCAGCGCCTTGGCCTGCTCTCCCGCTTCCTTCGAACAACCCACACCCATCAATGAAACTGTTGGGATATAAAACCCGTACGTCTGATCTGCTAAAGCCATTTTTACTTCCTCCTCTGTATTGTCGGGTGTGGTCACCCGTTTTCCGTACCCGCATAAACCGATCAATGGATACGGCTTCGTAGAACGGTTTTCTAGGTTATCGCAAGCCCTGTACCAACTTTTTCATGAATGGAACCCGGCCAGCCCAAAACAGTGATTAGTCCGGTTTTTCAGCATGTTACATATAATGTCCGTCGCAGCCACGCTCCCGCCCCCTCCGGCACTGTTCCGCAATGGAACAGTAGCACCGTTCACATCCGGAACATCTGTTCCGATAGCGAACGCCCCGCCCGCAGCATTTATGTCTACAAAAGCGGTCATTCAGCACTCTCCTGAAATCTTGTCATTTTCCTGTAAGCACTGTCCCTGAGCGCCTTGACACCGGACCGGCCGTCAGCGACGCTGCTTCATGAGAAAATATGGTATCGAAATTGCCTTGCATCCGTATCAGAGACGTTAATTTCTGCTGAAGAGTGGATATATGGAACTGCTTGATGCATGCGGCAGCGGCGGCTGAAATGATCGACATACAAAGGAGAGAGCAATGGAAGGAAAGATAGTGGCAGTCTGTATCAGCGAGGCCAAAGGGCAAAAGAAACGTCCGGTGCCCTGGGTAACCTTGCAAAAGGATAATGGCGTGACCGGCGATGCCCATGCCGGTGACGGACACCGCCAGGTCAGTCTGCTGGCCGTTGAAAGCATCGAAAAAATGCAGGCCATGGGCTTGTCCGTGTCGGCGGGAGATTTTGCCGAGAACATCACCACCAGCGGCATAGACCTGGTGGCGCTGCCGGTCGGATCCCGGCTCCGGATTGGTGCGGCGCTCCTGGAAGTGACCCAGATCGGCAAGGAGTGCCATACCCGCTGCGCCATCTTTGAACAGGCCGGCGATTGCGTCATGCCCAGGGAGGGGATCTTCGCCAAAGTACTGCACGGCGGGGAGATCAAGCCGGGCGATCGTCTTGTGACGCTGCCCCCGGAAACACCGGTGGTCCGGGGGAAAGTAGGGCGACCGCGCGGCAAATACAGTGACCCGCAAAAGCCGTACGTCATCTCCATGCGTATCTCCGACGACGAAATGCTGCGCATCCAGGAGTTGATGCAGGCCACCAACAAGGGCGCTTCCGAACTGATGCGCGAGGCCTTCCAGCTGTTCAAATCCGAAGTTTCTTTCGACCACACGGCGTCAGCCGCCTGAACGGTCCCGGGTGGGCTCTGTCCGGACAAGATTATAGTTAAATAGAATATACGAAAAAGGTGGTTCTTAAACATGTTCAAAGTAATCAGCAACGAGATCCTGGCGCCCAACCTCCACAAGATGGTGGTGCTGGCGCCGCGGGTGGCTTTGGCCCGTCAGGCGGGGCAGTTTGTCATCGTCCGGGCCGACCGTGGCGAGGAGCGGATTCCACTGACCATCGGCGATGCCGACCCGGCCGCCGGCACCATCACCCTCTTCATCCAGGCCATCGGTGCCTCCACGCGCAGGATCGTTGCCATCCCGCCGGGAGGCTTCATCCGTGACGTGGCCGGCCCGCTGGGGCAGGCGACCCATATTGAAAACTGGGGACGGGTGGCCTGCGTCGGCGGCGGAGTCGGCACGGCGGTGCTTTATCCGCTGGTCAAGGCCCTGGCCGCCGCCGGCAACCGGGTCACCACCATCATCGGCGGTCGTTCCAGCCAGTACATCATCCTGGCAGATGAGCTTGCGGCACTTTCGGAAAGGGTGCTGATCACCACCGAGGACGGCAGTGTCGGGCGCAAAGGTTTTGTGACCGGCGGACTGGCCGACCTGATCTCCAATTCGGCTTGCATCCCCAAGGTGGTGCTGGCGGTCGGCCCGGTGCCGATGATGCGGGCGGTGGCGGAACTGACCCGCCCCCACGGCATCCAGACCATTGTCAGCCTCAACCCGGTCATGATCGATGGTACCGGCATGTGCGGCGGCTGCCGGGTCGTGGTGGGCGGGGTGGCAAAATTCGCCTGCGTGGATGGGCCCGAGTTCGACGGCCACCTGGTGGACTTCGACGGCCTGGCCGACCGCCTGACCACCTACCGCGGCTTCGAGGAGCAGGCCCGCCACGCCGCCAGCGAGTGCAGGCTGACGCTGGAAATACCGCCCGACACTCTCACGGTCAAGGATCGCCTGGCCATCCCGCGCGTCCACATGCCCGAGCTGGATGCGGATATCCGCAGCCGCAACTTTGAGGAGGTCAACCTGGGGCTGGACTATGATCAGGCGGTACTGGAGGCGCAGCGCTGCATCCAGTGCAAGCACCGTCCCTGCGTGGAGGGGTGTCCGGTAGGGGTCTCGATTCCGGAGTTCATCAAGGCCCTGGCCTCCGAAAACCTGCCCGAAGCCGCCCGCATACTGCAGGGAGACAACGCTCTGCCGGCGGTCTGCGGCCGGGTCTGTCCCCAGGAAAGCCAGTGTGAAGCCAAGTGTGTATGCGGCGTCAAGGGGGATTCGGTCGCCATCGGTTACCTGGAGCGTTTCGTGGCCGACTGGGCCATGGCCAATGCCGCCGAGCTCCACAAAGAACAGCTTCCGCCAGCCAGTGGCAAGCGCGTGGCCATCGTCGGCTGCGGACCGGCCGGGCTGACCGCCGCCGGCGAACTTGCCCGCCAGGGGCACGGCGTCACGATCTTCGAGGCGCTGCATGACACAGGTGGTGTATTGCGCTACGGCATACCCGAGTTCCGTCTGCCCAAGGAGATCATCGATGTCGAGGTGGAACGACTGGTTGACCTGGGGGTGAACATCGAGTGCAACGTCATCATCGGCAAGACCCTGACCCTCGACCAGCTGAAGGACGAATTCAACGCACTCTTCATCGCCAACGGCGCTGGTCTGCCGACCATGCTCAACATCCCCGGAGAAAACCTGAAGGGGGTCTATTCCGCCAACGAACTGCTGACCAGGGTCAATCTGATGGAGGCGGGCCGCAACCCCGACTCCCGCACGCCGATCGTGGCGGGGCGCCGGGTGGCGGTCATCGGCGGCGGCAATACCGCCATGGACTGCGTCCGCACCGCCCGCCGCCTGGGCGCCGAGCGGGCCATGATCATCTACCGCCGCAGCGAGGCCGAGATGCCGGCCCGGCTGGAAGAGATCAAACACGCCAAGGAAGAGGGGATCGAGTTCGTCATGCTGACTGCTCCGCTGGCGATTCTCGGCAACGCTGAGGGGTGGTC
>JACMKN010000324.1 GCA_014380135.1 Deltaproteobacteria bacterium | reverse complement strand
TGCTTGCTGAGCTCGCTCTTGTAAAATTCCAGTTCGGTCTTGAGCTTTTTGAAGTTCTCGGTGAAGGTAAACAGGTCTTCGATATTCTGGAACATGATCTTGCCGACCACCGCCACGACCTTGCCGTTTTCGAAAATTGGAATGCGGCTGCAGATCATTTCATGTCCCTTGATCTTCTGCAGCTGGGCGATTTCGGCCACACCGCTTTTGCCGACCAGATGCATGCGGGTGTTTTCTATCACTTCGGTGACATGTCTGCCGATCAGATTCTCGATGCCGGTCTCCAGAAAACGGGCATAGGCTTCGTTCACCTTGAGGATGTAACCATCGGCATCGGTGATCAGGAGCCCTTCGTAGGCGTGTCCCAGGCCTCCTCCAGCATGGTCTGCCCCTTCTCGGCCTGTTCCGCCCGCCGGGAAAGCGACAGCAGCAGGTTATGGACCCAACCGCTTTTATGTATGATCATCAGCGACCTCCAGATAAGCTCGTTTATGCCGTCACGAAACAGTGCGCACCTTATTTATAACAATTTATACACGGTTATAGTTGATACGGGATATAAATGGTTATAAACAATGCAAAGAGTTTTAACAGCCGTACCAGATACGGGCAGTGTCCCGCTTTTTCCCCGCCTCCTACCCGATTGTACGCAATTTAATTGAGCAGATGCGGATTAATTATATTGTCAGAGCTAACAAACAATGTAAAATATGATTATCATATTTTATGGAGGTTGCTATGCATACAGCAATCAGTTCAACCGAGGCGGTCAGAAATTTTTCGGAACTGCTCAACAACATTAAATACCGTGGAGATCGGTATACCGTTATCCGTGGCGGAAAACCGGCCGCATCCCTGGTTCCGGTGGAACCGGTCCGCAGTGGCGTAACTCTGGCTGATCTGCGTAAGATTGTGCAAGTCCTTCCCCATCTCGACAGAAGTGACACCTCATTTGAAGCCGATGTTATAGATTCGGCCAGTTCGCAGCCTTCCATGCCCGAGGCTCTGTCATGGGAGTGATACTTGACTCCAGCGAGATCATCGCACTGGAAAGAAGCCGGGGAGTAGTCGAAAATCTGGTGGCTGGTCGTGAAGATGAGCTGTTTGGTATCAGCGTGGTAACTGTGGCCGAACTTCTCCATGGAGTCGAGCGGGCCGATACGGAAACCAGGAAAATAAGACGTCAGGCCTTTGTGGAAAAGGTGATCGAGATGATCCCTGTGTTTCCGTTTGAAATCGGAGTTGCCCGCATCTACTCCAGAATATGGGCATCACTGGTGCAGCGAGGCTTTACGGTAGGGTCACATGATTTGATTATAGCAGCGACTGCTATTTCTCTGGATTACACGGTTATTACCGCTAACCGGCGTGATTTTGAGAAGATTGAGGGATTACGGCTGGAAGTGCGGCAGGCGTAATTAATTCACGCACTTTCCACATGTACGCAGGATAAATGTTCCATTTGGGTAGATCACCAGTTCACGCGCGCGCGTGAACTGGTGATCTACGAGTTGGGCGATTAAAAAACAGAAAATGGGGTTAACATGAGAGCATTACTTGACAATGCGACGATACAGCGGCGTTACACGAAAGAAAGGAGATAGGATTATGCCAATAATTGCGAGGTTCTACGGGATTCTGATCAAAATGTACTTTAGGGAACATGGAGTCCCCCATTTTCACGCCATCTATGGGGAGTTCAACGGAGTATATGACATTCAAAGCTGCGAGATTATCGAAGGAGACTTACCATCCAGAGCAGATCGTATGGTTCGAGAGTGGACGCAACATTACCAAGGCGAGTTGCTGGATATGTGGAAGACACAACAATTTATGCAACTTCCAGGATTGGAGTGATATTGCCATGGCAACTTACCCAAAAGTAAAATCAGTGACGCCGCTTTCTGGAAAACAGCTCTTTGTTACATTCACCACAGGGGACACAAGAGTTTATGACTGCGCTCCTCTCCTCAACGAAACCTCTTTTTACTCACTCAAAGACGACGCTTTTTTTAAAAATGTTCAAGTAGATAAAACTGGCTACGGAGTTGTTTGGAATGACAACGTCGATCTTAGCGAATCAGAGTTATGGATAAATGGTAAGGTTGCAACGTCCAACTAGCGGCTCGACCAGACCGCCCGGAAAAACTGGGCGGGCTGGTCAGTCTTATGGCGTGCGACAACAAAGGAACCAACTTCATGATAAATATAATAAATGATGAAGAGTAAGCTTTCATCACAGCAGTAAAGAAAGGGCTAGCAGACCTTGAAGAAGGGCGTTGTATGAATCTGACTGATATCAAAAGCCGCCTGGGTCTTGGCGTGACACCAACTTCGTCAAACAAAAACTTATGACCATGGACGTGCTGAAAAATCTCAACCCTCCCCAGAAAGAAGCCGTGCTGCACGGCGAAGGGCCGCTGCTGATCCTAGCCGGGGCCGGTTCCGGCAAGACCCGCGTCATCACCAACCGAATCGACCATCTGATCCGCGAGCGGGGGGTGCGCCCCTGGAACATCCTGGCGGTGACCTTTACCAACAAGGCCGCCCGCGAGATGGCCGAGCGGGTCAGCAAACTGCTGGGGGGCGCTGACACGCCTCTGATCGCGACCTTTCACGCCGCCTGCGGCCGTATCCTGCGCCGCGACATCCACCAGCTCGGTTTTCAATCCTCCTTCGCGATCTACGACGACCGCGACAGCGACCGGCTGCTGAAAGATGCGGATAAGGGTGCGGATAAGGGGACGTAGCTAAGTTAGTTAAATAGCAAGTAAGTAAACTAACTTAACTACGTCCCCCAACCACGTCCGTCCCCCAACCACGTCCCCCAACCAAACGTCCCCTACTGCACAACATATATAATGTTACATTTTGTAGTTGCAAACTGCTTAAATTTATGTAAATAATGTTACATATATAGCACATAATCTACAACGTACATTGATCATTTCATCGATGAGAGAAGGGAGGTATCCCATGATTTTGCGAGAGGTTAGAGAGCTTGCCGGAGTGGGACAGGAGTCCTTGGGCGAACAGGTTGGCGTGACGCGCCAGACCATCGCCGCCTGGGAACGCGGAGACCGTGAACCTTCAATGCAGCAGGTCATTAAACTGTGTCGGATTCTGAATGTGCCGATTGACGTTATGCTCGGGACTGACAACGAAGCTGAACCGGTGCTGCTGTTCCGGGCGGATGCGGCGGAGACCCTATCGCCAGGCCTCAAAAAAGTATTGACCCGTAAGGCGTGCGATTATGCTGAAATAGAAAAGTTGGCCGGTACCCTTCCGAATCTGCCGGTATCCCGCCCACTTGCAACATTTGATGCCCATATGGTTGAACAGGTGGCGCACGAGGTGCGGGATTGGCTGGGGGTTGAGGATGCCCCCCTGGGTGATGTACTATCTCTGCTGGAAGGTAAGGGGCTTAAGGTTTTTCTGCAAAAGCTGCCGAACTCCGTTTCCGGGTTTTCGGCCTACACGGATGAGGTCGGCGGGGCAATCTTTGTCAACGCGGATCATCGCACAGAGCGGCAATATTTCACCGCGCTCCATGAACTTTCCCATCTCATCTTTCATCGCAAGGAGTATCAGGCACCCGCTACAACATCTGTGAAAGTAGGCAGGTCGGACCCACGGGAACAGGCGGCCAATTTTCTGGCCGGTGCGGTCCTTTTGCCGCGAAACATGGTCGAAGCCGAGCTGCACCCCTACCGAAATCGCTGGCTGCCGTTTTCTCTGTTAGGGGACATAAAACGGCGCTACTCCGTAAGCATGAGAACCGTCCTGGTCCGTGCGGGGCAACTCGGCATTATTTCTTCACGTCAGTCGTTCCAGCAGATCGCCAAGATCAATGAAAAGTACGGCAAGGAAGACGAGCCGATAAATCTTACCCCACCCGATTCTCTTCGCCGCCTTGACCGGTTGGTGTACCAAGCGCTGATCGAAGAAAAAATCACAACATCCAAGGCCGCCGAAGTACTTGGAGAGCCAGTTCACGCCATTAGGACCGAACTCAATAAATGGCTTTCGGAGGAACTGTCTTGATCCTCCTAACCGACACCAGTATTTTGATCGACCTTGAGTACGTCGGCGGAATCGCAGTATTGCCGCGAATTGCCCCGTGCGAGATATTGGATGTGGTGTTGGACGAATGTGAGCACGAAAGTCAGCCCGGCCTGGTGCAGAATATAAAACAATCGTGAATTATCGTTATCGAAAGCACGTTCGATTTGGCCAGCAAAGCAACGGCTATGCGCCGGGGCGGAGTCAGCACAATTGACATGATGACGCTATGCCACGCCAGGGAACACGGGCATACCGTCCTTGCAGGTGATCGCCCTTTGCGTGAAAGATGCGCTGAAGAGGGAGTTGAATTCCGGGGCAGTATCTGGATCGTGGAAGAAGCCCATCGCCAACGACTGCTTGAAGCAGTAGAACTTATGCGTTGGTTGACAGTTTGGCCGACTGTCGGCAGAAGACTCCCGGCAGAGGAGCTGTAACGATTGCGTCAGCTGCTCGCGGTTGTGTAATGACACTCAAAACAAACCAACTTGAAGCCCGTCCGCAAGCACGGGCTTTTTTCGTTGACGCTCAGACACTCAACGTCTAAAACTGAAGGCTATGGACCTACTGAAAAACCTCAACCCCCCCCAAAAAGAGGCCGTGCTGCACGGCGAAGGGCCGCTGCTGATCCTGGCCGGAGCCGGTTCCGGCAAGACCCGCGTCATCACCAACCGCATCGCCCATCTGATCCGAGAGCGGGGGGTGCGCTCCTGGAACATCCTGGCGGTGACCTTTACCAACAAGGCCGCCCGCGAGATGGCCGAGCGGGTCAGCAAACTGCTGGGGGGCGCTGACACACCCTTGATCGCGACCTTTCACGCCGCCTGCGGCCGCATCCTGCGCCGCGACATCCATCAGCTCGGTTTTCAATCCTCCTTCGCGATCTACGACGACCGCGACAGCGACCGGCTGCTGAAGGATGTGATCAAAGAACTGGATCTGGACGAAAAGCGCTTTGAAGTCAAGGGCGTCTCCGGCCGCATCGATTCCTTCAAGAACCGTGGCCTTTTTCCCGAGGATATCGGCTCGATTCCCCCCGGCGATGTCTACAATCAGCGGGTGGTGGAGATCTACGCCGCCTATCAGGAGCGCTTGAAGAAATGCAACGCGCTCGATTTCGGCGATATGATGATCCAGACCGTGCGTCTGCTGACCCGTTTCCCCGAGGTCTGCAGCTATTACCGGGAGCGCTTTCAGTGGATTCTGGTGGACGAATACCAGGATACCAACCCGGTGCAGTACCATCTGATCCGCCTGCTTGCCGGTGAGCGCCGCAACCTGTGCGTGGTGGGGGATGACGACCAGTCCATCTACTCCTGGCGCGGCGCCGATATCCGCAACATCCTGGAGTTCGAGAAGGACTTTCCGGGAGTGAAAATTGTCAGGCTGGAGCAGAACTACCGTTCCACCTCCACGATCCTGGCGGCAGCCGGTGAGGTCGTCAAGCAGAACTTCGGGCGCAAGGGCAAGACGCTCTGGACTGAAAATCCGCCCGGGGAGAAGATCCGCTACGAGCGGGTCGAGTCCGACCGCGAGGAGGCCCGCTTTGTCTGCCGCGAGATCGCCCGCCTCAGAAACAGCAGCGTTCCGCTGGCCGAAATGGCGGTCTTC
>JACMKN010000323.1 GCA_014380135.1 Deltaproteobacteria bacterium | reverse complement strand
TTACAACTCCGTTGGCAGGGCGACTGCGGGAAATCATGCGCACACGCCGGCCGGTTGATGTCTGGCCCGGAGCTAGCAAGACGAAGGATGTTTTTGTCATCAGAAGGTGGTACGGAATATAATTGCCGGTGTCGGCACCCCCGCCCCCTACTTTTTCCTGCTCTTGTCCGGCACCGGCAGCTTCAGCAGTCGCAGCACCTGGGACATATCATCCCATACGGCCCAGAACGAATCCGAATTGCCGCCGGTACGCAGCAGATAGGAGGGGTGGTAGGTCGGCATCAGCGGAATGCCGTGGAAGTCGTGGAACCTGCCGCGCAGTTTCGAAATCGGCTCTTTCGTACCCAGCACGGCCTGGGCGGCAAACGTGCCCAGTGCCACGATAACCTCCGGTTTGATGGAGTTCAGTTGTCGCAGCAGAAACGGAGAACAGGCCGCGATCTCGTCCTTCTCGGGATTGCGGTTCTGCGGCGGACGGCACTTGACCACGTTGCAGATGTAAACCTCCTCCCGCTGCAGCCCCATCGCCGTAATAATACGGTTCAGCATCCGGCCGGCATCACCTACGAAAGGTTCTCCCTTTTCATCCTCATCCGCCCCCGGTCCCTCGCCGACGAACACCAGCCGAGCCTTCGGATTGCCGACGCCGAAAACAATGTTTTTTCTGGTTGCGCCCAGCTTGCAGCGCTGACACTCTCCCAGATCTTTTCTGATCTGCTCCAGAGTTTCGTGCTTTTCTGCCAAATCCGGTTCTAGCTGCTCCGTTTTTTGCCGGGTGTTGGGCAAAGCTGCAGCAGGTTGTTGAGGGGCTGGTTCCGGGATCGACCGGGTTGTTGAATCTGCCGAAAGGCCGTCAACGCCGCTTTCCTTAAGATCCTGCAGATAGGCACCCAGCGACACATAGAGCTGTGACTGAACGGAATGTGTGACCACGTGGAGTTCTCCTGCCGTTTTAATTTGAATGCAACTCTTCTCCAGATACGGTAAAATGCGTAACCAATCTACCAGCAAGCAGTTTGTCTGTCAAAATGAAAGGAATCCATGTTTCTTCTGTTAACCGCCATGGCGGTTATTTTGTTTCCGGCTGATGCCCTGGCCTGGGGCGGTGGTATCCACCTGCAGTTGGGCGCCAACGTGCTGGCCAACCTCGGCGTGTTGCCCGGCCATCTGGCCGTTCTTCTGGCCGCGCACCCGCGCGATTTTCTTTACGGCTGCATCGCGGCCGATATTACACTCGGCAAGAAGTTCACACACTATCTGCTGAATTGCCATCGCTGGGGCATCGGCCTGAAAATTTTAAAGAGGGCCGAAAACGACCATCAGAAAGCCTGTGCCTACGGCTATCTTTGCCATCTGGCGGCCGACTCCATCGCCCATAACTATTATGTTCCCTACAAGATCATACGCACTTTTGCGACCGTGACGATGAAACATGCCTATTGGGAGATGCGCTTCGAGACCTTTGTGGATAAGGGCACCTGGGAGTTGGCCAGGGAGGTTTGCCGCGCCGATCAGCAGGCCAACGATATGCTGCTGCGCAGCGTGCTGACAACGACGATCTTTTCGTTCGGCACCAACAAGCGCATTTTCAATTCGATCATGCTGTTATCGCGGCTGGAGAAGTGGCAGAAGGTCATGCAGACGCTCTCGAACAACTCGCGTTATCAACTGTCGGAAAGCGACCGCGACGAATACCTGAAGTTGACCGGGGCGGCGGTCTTCGATTTCCTGCAAGATCCCCAGCACTCCAGGCTGCTCCAGACCGACCCGACCGGAGAAAAGGCGCTGGCGGCTGCCGATGCGCTGCGCAAGAGTTTGCGGCTGCTCTATAAAAACGGACGCATGACGAAAGCGGAAGGCTTTGAACAGGTGGAAAAGCTCAGGATTTCACTGCGTAAATCACTGGATAATCCGGAGTTGCTGAAGGAATTGTACTGCGGTTGAAATTTAATAGTATTCCGGTTTGCGATCGTTGAAGCAGGGGATCTGGGTCCGCCAGTCGACCATCTCCTGCAGGTCCAGCCCGGCCGAAATTTCGCACTGCTCCTCACCGGCCTCGGCCAGTACCTCGCCTTTCGGGTTGATGATCATGCTCATGCCGAAGAAATCCAGTTTGCCGATCCGGCCGCAGGCGTTGCACGAAACCACAAAGAGCTGATTCTCGATGGCCCGCGCCTGCAGCAGCGTCCGCCAATGTTCCTGGCGCGGCCTGGGCCACTGGGCCGGCACACAGATTACCTGGGCTCCTTCCAGCGCCAGGCGGCGGGACAGCTCCGGGAAACGCAGGTCGTAGCAGATGATCACGCCGATCCTGCCGACGGTGGTGTCGGCCAGCAGCCAGCGGTCGCCGCCGGAGAAGGCCTTGTCCTCTCCCAGCAGAGTGAAGAGGTGCAGCTTGCGGTAGACCCCGGCCAGTCGGCCGTTGTCCATGACGTAGGCGGTGTTGAAAACCTTGTCGCCATTGGGTTCGGGCATGCTCCCCACGATAACCAGCCGGAGCTGGCGGGATAGTTCCAGCAGCTTCTCGACAATCCCCTCTGTACGCAGCGCCAGTTCGTTCAGATTCTTGTAGGCAAACCCGCTGGACCACATCTCCGGCAGCACTGCCAGGTTGGCGCCCTGTCCGGCGACGCGCACCAGCGCCTCACGCACGTGGGCCAGGTTGGCGTCCGGATCTCCCTGTTTGACATTGAACTGAATTGCGACAGCGTTGATAGTCATGGAAAAACTCCCTATGCTGCCAACGGCAGATCCTCAAGTGTTGTCACTTCCACAAGTGCTTTCTTGGCACGTGCTTCCGCAACAATAGTTTCCAGTTTTGCAGCAACAGAATCGGAAAACCATTCGGCGCCACATTGGTCACAAATAGTTGCCGGCACATGACGTACTACCACCACACCAAACCCCATATCTACAGAAAAAAGAGCATGGCCAGCTTTTTTGTGACCTCTGCAGAGTGGGCAATTGCCAGCGTTCGCATTTTGAGCCATTTCTATGTTCTCCTGGTTTTGTAGTCATCTAGAAAGTGCAAAAAATCGGGGTAATATGCAGTTATTATGTATAGGGTTCCCTGTGCATAATCAAATGCAGCAACTACATGAAGTGGAATTTCTCCTGAATTGCCAAGCATGAGAACACTTGGATGCGGATAATCGGTTGGATATTCTTCAATAACCTCACCAGTTAGAAGTACATCCATGACCTCCCGCCGGGAAATGCCTCGTTCCATCATGCGCTCAAAGGCATGACGATGCCATTCAATGTTACCATTGTTTATGGCGGATGTAATGGTTTGCAGGTCCCACAAAAACATGTCTATCTCGACCCTCTCTACTATTACCGAGTAAACTGCGAATTCAGATAGGCGTGGATGATATCCATATAAATCTCGCGCGGCTTGCTGGTGCCGTCGCTGAGGGCGATCATCCCTTCGCTTTCCATCATTTCAACGATGCGGGCGGCGCGGTTGTAACCGATTCGTAAG
>JACMKN010000055.1 GCA_014380135.1 Deltaproteobacteria bacterium | reverse complement strand
GCTGGCCATCTCATACATGAAACGCCAGAAGAAGGACAAGATGATCAGCACCTTTGAGCGGGCTGTCCAGTGGAACGGCAAGGAATCGCTGCTCTGGAGCCTGTATGCCTATTGCATGAATGAAAGCGGCGAACCGGCCAAGGCCAAGGAAATTCTGGCCAAAGGATTGAAAAAACTTCCCGGCGATGAAAAGCTGAAGGACAACGTGGACGCCCTGGAAAAAGGCAAAAGAATGAACATGCGTGCCTACGGAGATCTCTGGTTCCAGTTTCACCTGGAAAGTCTGGGTGCCCTGCAGAAGCACCAGATGGCGGCCATGGGCGGTCGCATGCAGCGCCGCATGGTGGCCAGAAAATAGAAATTGTTATCCAGTTTTCCAAACAAAAGAAGCCGTCGTGAGACGGCTTCTATTGTTTGGAAAACTTTCCCTGCCCGCTTAAGTCAGGGTAGAGGTTTGAATGATATCAGCGCATTCCGTAACGCAAACCTTGTTTCTCCCCCGATGTTTTGCATCGTAAAGAGCGCTGTCCGCCGCTCGGATGAGGGATGCTGCATCGGGTCCATGGTCGGGAAAAGAAGCTACCCCGATACTGACAGTGATCCTTCCTCCCGGTTGGGTTTCACCACCCTTGAACGGATACTCCTCGATAAGCCGGCGCAATTCTTCCGCCAAACGCTGTGCCTCTCGACAGGTAATGTCAAGAAGCAGAATGACAAATTCCTCGCCGCCGTAACGCGCCACCAGGTCCATCTTCCGGAACCGACCAGCCAGAACATTGGCAAACATGCAGAGCAGAGAATCCCCGTCCAGATGGCCGTGGGAGTCGTTGTAGTTCTTGAAGTGATCGATGTCGAGGAACAGCAGGGGAAACCCGTTGTCATAGCGTGGAGATCTGGCCAGTTCCATAGCCAGAAACTCCTGGAAGTAACGATGATTGTAGATGCCGGTCAGGCCGTCTCGAATCGAAAGGTCAAGAAGTGTCTCATTCATCCGCTCCAGATCTTCTTTGCTTCTCTAGTTACTGCCATTGCCAAATAACGTCTCCAGGGGTTCAAAGTGATCACTGGAAGATATGCTATCTTTTCACATATTAGAAACGATCGTTTATATAATTCATTGTTTTGGCTATTTTGTCCTCAAAAGTAAACGATCGCTTAAATTGCACTTCTTTTCTTTCCCATGGAATGTTATGGTAAACGAACGTTGAATTAAATGGCAGCAGGCTGCATTAGCTTCGCTGGAGGTTAATATGAAAATTAAAGCATCTGAGGACCTGGGGTTGATAATCAGAAAGAAGCGAAAAGAGGACGGTCTTACTCTTCATGACGCGGCATCAATATGCGGAGTTAGTCACGTATTTCTTTCGGCGCTCGAAAATGGAAAAGAATCAGTCCGATTGAATAAGGTTCTGCAGGTCGCAGCCTGTTTGGGCATTGAAATTCATGCAAATTTCAGGGGTTGGGGAACAAAGGATTCTGAAATATGATTACGAAACTGGTCGTGTTAATAGACAATGAGATTGTTGGCTATCTTTGGCTGGACGAGAAGAAAAAGTTTTGCTTTCAGTACGAAACAAATTGGATACACACATCTGAAATCCCGTTGTCCCTGTCCATCCCGCTACGAAATGAACCATATCTTGATGATGAGCCACATGCCTTTTTTGCCAACCTTTTGCCGGAACAAAAAATACGGGAAGTTGTTGCCAGAAACTTGGGTGTCTCTCTTCACAATGATTTTGGTCTGTTGGAAAAAATCGGTGGTGATTGCGCGGGAGCGGTGTCTTTATACCCTGAGGGCGTAAGACCATCTGGAGAAGAGAAATACACACTATTAACCTCTCCGGAATTATCGAAAATAATACAGCAGCTTCCACAAAAACCGCTCCTTGCGGGTGAGGTTGGATTCAGACTTTCTCTTGCCGGTGCTCAGAAAAAGTTGCCAGTCTTTTTTTCCGGGGACAAATTCCTTCTTACTCATGGAGGTGCGCCAAGCAATTATATTATAAAGCCACCCATAGAAGTATTGGATGGCACGGTTGAAAATGAGGCATTCTGTACGGCGCTGGCAGGCGAGATAGGCCTGAGTGTGCCACCATCGTTTATATATGATCTTGATGGATTACTTGTTTTTGTAATCAAGAGGTATGATCGCAAAATCTGCAACGACGGAACAAGAAGGCTTCATCAAGAGGATTTTTGCCAGGCATTAAACATTTTCCCTGAATACAAGTACGAACACGAGGGTGGTCCCAGCTTTGTCCAGTGCGTCAATCTGATACGAAAGAAAAGCTGCAGGTCCGGAAAAGATGTATTGTCTATAATCGATTGGTTGATTTTCAATTTCCTGGCAGGAAATTCAGATGCACATGGAAAGAATGTTTCTTTTCTTTTGCTGCCGCAAGGGCCGGTTTTAGCACCTTTTTATGATCTTATTTCCACAAGGATATATGGACACTTTGGTTTGGCGGAAGGTCTTGCTATGGGAATTGGAGGAGAAAGTAACCCTGGGGCGATTCAACGAAAGCACTGGGAAGCTTTGGCGGGAGAACTGAACGTAAACCCCAAATTTCTGATATCAAGAGTTCTTGTAATAGCTAACAAGATTCAGAGTGTCAGACTGAAGCTATTCAAAGGAAGATTTGATCCCTATAAATGTGACAGCCTGTATCGCTTGAATGAGCTTATATCCGATTCGTGCGACAATACGATAAGAAGGCTCTCCTGATGGGAGAAAATATTCATAAAAGCCTGGATAGTGAGCGGTAAGGATTGAGGCGACGAAGGCACACAAACAGCATAGGAAATCATTTCAGCGACCTGAGCGCACGATAGCAACCGCCAGGTGTGGAATCGAAGAGCAGCACCCGGCACCCGATCCTCCGCTGCAACTCCTCCAGCGACAGATCATCCAGGAAGACCCCCTCCCCTTCTTTCAGCATGACATCCGGCACCAGCAGCGCTGCACCGATCTCGTGACCAGCCAGCGCGGCTATGATATCGTTGCCGGCCACCAGACCACTGACGGTGACAATGGCCCCGAAGAGACGGTTCTCGACCGCCAGCGGCGCCAGCTCCAGTCCGGTTTTCTCAGCAAGTTTGTTCAGGAATTCCCCGACGAATCCAGCGGCCGAAACACCGCTGACAACCGTCGCCCTGAAATTACCGACCGGGCGGGCCCGGCGCAGGGTCTGGGCGGCTTCCCGGTTGAAGAGCGGCACCATGCCGACCCCGTTTTCAATCTGAGGAAAATCACCGTATTCCCTGATCGGCGGAAACGGCAGTTCGGCCTTGAGATAGAACTCATCAGCCAGAAACAGGAACGGTTCTCCCAACTCTTTGCGCAGCTTCCTGGCACGCGGTTCCCAGACCGATATGAATCGGCGGGCATAATCGCCATCCACCGGCGTCAATTGCGGCAGTTTTTGACGATGGGCGGTCAGCCCCAACGGCACGACCGCCAGGGACTGCACGGCCGGATACAGACCGGCCAGCTCACGCACGGTGCGCTCCAGCTCGACACCGTCGTTAAGCCCAGGACAGAGCACAACCTGGGTGTGCATGGCGATACGGGCATCGGCCAACTGCTGCAGCTGCGCCATGATCGGCGGTATGCCCGGTTTGCCCAGCAGCAGCTCGCGCAGGATCGGATTGGTGGCATGCACCGAGATGTAAAGCGGAGAGAGGCGCTGTTCGATGATGCGGGACAGGGCCGAAGGTTTCAGGTTGGCCAGTGTGACGTAGTTGCCGTTTAAAAAGGAGAGGCGATAGTCCTCGTCCTTGACATAGAGCGGCTTGCGCAGCCCCTTGGGGAGTTGGTGGACAAAGCAGAAGACGCAGTTGTTGGCGCAGCGGGCCGGCTGCGGAGCCGAAAAAGTTAATCCCAGTGGTTCACCCGGTTCCCGCTGCAGCTCCAGCTCCCAAAGTTCACCATCCGGTTTTTCGATCTCTAGCAGCAGTTCATCGTCCGAGGCGGTGTAGTAACTGTAATCGATGATATCGCGCAGCGCTTGGCCGTTGACGGCCAGCAGGCGGTCACCGGCCTCTACCTCCAGCTCTTCCGCAATCGAGCCGGTCGTGACATGCTCTACCAGGAGTCCCTTCATCAGGCCCCCCGGAAAAATTCGGAATTACGATAGTAAACCGCCAGTGAACGCATAAATACCTGCAGAACCGCAATGACCGGCACCGCCAGCAGCATGCCGATGATTCCGAAGAGCTGTCCGCCGATCAGGAGTGCCACGATCGCCACCAGCGGATGCAGGCCGACCGTGTCACCAACCACCTTGGGGGTGATGACCATTCCCTCCAGGGCCTGCACCAGCCCAAACCACCCCAGGCAGAGCAGCGGATGCAGAATATCGTTGAACTTGAGCAGCGCCATCACGACCGAAAGGAAGATGCCGATGATCGTGCCGACATAGGGGATGATAAAGGTGACGCCGGCCAGCGTGCCAATGGCAATCGCCAGATCGATGCCGATGAAATACAGGCCGACGCTGTAAAGCAGGGCCAGAATGGCACAGACCGATAGCTGGCCGCGCATGAAACCGGAGAGGACCGTATCCACCTCGGCCAGTTTGTCACTGTACCCGCTGCGGAAACGTTCCGGAATGAAGGACTCGATGAAATGTTTAAGCCTGGGCAGGTCGAACAGCAGGTAGAACAGGTAAACCGGGATGATCAGATAACCCAGCACGGCCAGTATGACGGAAACGGTTGAGGAGAGTGCCTTCTGCAGAAATGCCAGCAGCGGTTTCATCAGGTCTGGCGCCGCTGTACGCGCCTGCTGCAGCAGTTCGTTCATTCGCAGCGCAAGCTTGTCAGGGGTCTCGATGTTCAGATATCCTTTGATGGCCGGAGGTGTGATCTCATAAAGATGGCGGGCGTAGGCCGGCAGATTGAGCTGCATCTTGGAGAATTCGTCGCTGACGGACACCGCCATGAAAACCGCAAATCCGGTGCAGACCACCAGCGTGAGAGTGAATACGATCAGAATTCCGTAGAGCCGCCTGACCCCCTTCCGCTCCAGAAAG
>JACMKN010000322.1 GCA_014380135.1 Deltaproteobacteria bacterium | reverse complement strand
TCGGTTGGCATGGATTGTGTAAATCACAACAGCAGTCTGACCCGATCAATAGTCAGCACCACAACCATCAAACTCTGTCAACCAGGCACCCGCGCCCCGCTCTCAGTCATGAGAGGCGGGGCTTTTTTTTGCTTCGCTGTCCGGTTGAAGATTGACATGAATGGAGCACGCGGCTCAATAGGCCGGGGATCATGGAAACTGTCCGCAGTCACCATGAGGCGCCTCACTTCGCCACCCCGATACATGCTGGCGTCCACAACGACAGACGAGGGAGACTCATATGAGACAGATTGCGATTTACGGAAAAGGCGGCATCGGCAAGTCAACCACAACCCAGAATACGGTGGCCGGCCTGGCGGCTTTAGGCAAGAAAATCATGATTGTCGGCTGTGATCCCAAGGCCGACTCTACCCGCCTGATCCTGCATGCCAAGGCACAGAACACGGTCATGGACCTGGTGCGCGAACTGGGAACGGTAGAGGACCTGGAGCTCGAAAGCGTGATGAAGGTCGGTTACGGCGGCATCAAGTGTGTCGAGTCCGGCGGACCCGAACCGGGTGTCGGCTGTGCCGGTCGCGGTGTCATCACCGCCATCAATTTCCTGGAGGAGAACGGCGCCTATACCCCTGACCTGGATTTCGTATTCTATGATGTTCTGGGCGACGTTGTCTGCGGCGGGTTTGCCATGCCGATCCGCGAAGGAAAGGCGGAGGAAATCTATATCGTCTGTTCCGGCGAGATGATGGCCATGTATGCAGCCAATAACATTGCCAAAGGTATTCTAAAATATGCCACCTCGGGCAAGGTCCGTCTGGCAGGACTGATCTGCAATGCCAGGAAGACCGACAAGGAGTTTGAACTGGTCACGGCCCTGGCCGAAAAGCTCGGCACCCAGATGATCCACTTCGTACCCCGTGACAACCAGGTTCAGCGGGCCGAGATGCGCCGCATGACGGTCATCGAGTACTCCCCGGAACATCCCCAGGCCCAGGAATATCGCACCCTGGCGCAGAAGATAAACGACAACAAGATGCTGGTCATCCCCAAACCGCTGGAGATGGAAGAGCTGGAAGAGCTGCTGATGGAGTTCGGCATCATGGAAGCCGATGATGAAGCCAACGTAGGTGTGGCAGAGGCCGCCTAGCACCCATACCAAGCTGCAGTTATCTGATCAAACCAGCCCCGCTTCCCTGAAGCGGGGCTTTTTCGTGTCGGCCTTTTTTTATCGCTCGGCTTGACAATCAGAATATGCCGATTAGAATCCAACAGTAATCCGAACAGTCATCCACTTTTGTTAAGTATGTGTTAATGCAGCTGTCCTGTTCATCAGGACCTGGCGAGGAGCGAAGGAGATGAATAAAATAGGGCAGTTTCTGTCACTGGCGCTTGTAGCGCTGCTCCCTTCCCTGGCCTGCGCGGCCGATCTGGGATTGAACTCCACCACCCTTTTCCGCTTCGAACAGCGTGCGGTTCCCGGTTTTGCCAGACAGACGGTTGTCCCGGCTACCCAGTTTCTGAGGATGGACCTGGAAAAGATCGCCGATGGCAATCTCTCGCTGCACCTGTATGGCTGGGAGCGGATGGATCTGGCCGACAGAAGCACCGCTGATGGATCGAACGACGGGGACCTGGCCTACGGTTATCTGAATTATCGTTTTCCCACCGCCAACGCGGAGCTCAAGGGAGGCCGCTTCATGGTCCGGGAAGGGGTTGCCGCGGAACAGATCGACGGCGTCAGCGCCAGGGCCGACCTGCGCAAAGGTTTCAGCCTGGCCCTGTTTGGCGGCGCTCCGGTCCAGCTTGACCGGGACACACATGGCAAGGGCGATTACATTGCCGGCGGCCGGGGCAGCTACCGTCTGAAGGGGAAAATGGAACTGGGCCTGTCCGGCCTGCACGAAGGCGGCGTCAGGCTCAATTCCGCCGGCAACAGCAAGGGTGACCGGCAACTGCTGGGAGGCGACATCTGGCTGGCCCCCCACCGCCTTGTCGAACTGAACGGCCATACCTTCTACAACAGCGCCAGCGACGGAATCGCGGAACACAGCTACCTGCTGGCGTTCAAGCCGACCAAAGTCATTTCGGCATCCGCGATCTATAACGAGCAGCGCTTCAAGAACTACTTCACCAATTCCAATGTCCGCTCCCTGTTCAACCCGGACAACGGTGGCGACGTGAAATCGTTCGGCGGCAACCTGGGCTGGACCATCGCCGTGCCGCTGGAACTGACGGCCGACTATCGTCACTACAATCGTACCAGCCTGGTCAGCTCCGACAACAACGGCAATTCCGACCGCTACGGTCTGGACGCCAGGTTGACCCTGCTGGACAGGAAACTGCGTTCCGGGCTGGCCTACCACCGCAGCGACGGTGCGAACAGCTTCAACTCCTACAGCGAACTGCGCGGCTACTGCCTGTATGACAGCGGCCGCTACGTCAACAGCCTGGATGCCATCGCCCAGTTTTACAAGAACAGCATCTTCAACAAGAAAGAGGCCTTCGAACTGATCGCCTCCAGCGGCTATCGCATCCTGCAGGACCTGCTCCTGTCCGGAGAGATCGCTTACAGCCGCAACCCCCAGTTCAGCGATGATCTCAGGGGGGTGCTGAAACTGACCTACAATTATGCAGATACAAGCAAAGGAGCAAAAAAATGAACGGGGCCAAGTTTTGTATTTTTTCCATGCTGGCCGCGGCTGCTCTGGCAATAAGCGCTTGCAGCCTGTTCTCCAGCGAAGCGTCCCTGCCGGCCTGGCATGCGGAGGAACTTGGAGAAGGTCGCCCGATTTGTGCCGAATGCCATGAGGACCAGATCAGGGGCACCTTGAAGCCCTTTGCGTCATTCAATCATTCCCGGGATTTCATAAAAAACCATCGCCTGTATGCGGCCCGGGAAGCACAGCTCTGCGCTTCCTGCCATAAAAGCTCCTTCTGCAACGATTGCCATGCCAATCAACTGGAGATAAAGCCGTCCATCAAGCTCGGCAACCGGCCGGACCGCGAATTGATCCACCGTGGGGATTATCTGACCCTGCACAAGATCGACGGCAAGATCGACCCGGGCAGCTGCTACAAATGTCACGGCCGGACCAATAATGATAAATGCGTCGTCTGTCACCGGTAGGGGGAATATGATGAGTGTGCCGAACCTGATACTTGGAGCATGTAAAACCTTCAGAACAGCAGCAATTTTTGCGGCGGCACTTTTGGTAGGGGGTTGCGGAACCGCAAACAATGATGCCCCCAGCCTGAACGCGTCCGGTAAACACCCGGCCGGATGGGTTGCCTTAAACGGCGGAAATCATGGAGCAACCTTCCGCGCCGCCCCCGACCAGTGCCCGCAGTGCCACGGCAGCGATCTTTTTCAACAGGGGAGCAAGGGGGGCGTTGCCAGTGTGAGCTGTTCCTCCGGCAGTTTCAACGGCATAACCTGTCATTCGATTGTTCCGACAACAGCCCCCCAGCAGGGGCTCGTCTTCCCGTCACAGGGAGTATCCTTCTCAAATCACATGCAGGCAATCTTCAACACCTACTGCATCGCCTGTCACACCGCCGGCGGTTTCGGCGGATTCCTGCCCCTGACAGCGGGGGTTTCCTATGGGAACCTGGTCAACGTCCCGGCCCTGCAAGCGCTTTCTGGCACGCTGGTGATACCCGGTGATTCCGCCAACAGCATCCTCTACAAGAGGGTGACCGGAACCGGTCTTCCAAACCAGATCCTGCGGATGCCCCAGGGCGGGCCTTTCCTCGACACCCTCAACCCGAGCGCAATACCCGCCATCAAGGCCTGGATTGACGAGGGAGCCCTGAATAATTGATTTATCTGCAAATGCCACACGATCCCGCCCTTGATACGGGTGTGGACAAAAAACAAATCGGAGGATGACATGCAAGTACATTTCAACAAGACAGTTTTACGGACCACCCTGGCGCTGACCCTTTCCTGTTCATTGGCCCTGCTCACGGCGGCCTGCGGAGGAGGCGACGGTGGCGGCGGAACACCGGCACCCACACCCACACCCACGCCAGCTCCTGTGACCGTAACCAGACAGGCCACACTGACAACCGGCCAGGAACTGCCTGCGCCGACACTGCCCGATGCAGCCGCCGCCGCTCCCGGTGGTACTGCCAGCTTCACCCTCTATTCCACCAACAAGCTGCGCGGCTCCATGACACTGACCGGGTTTGTCTCCCCGGCAACCGCGCCTAACGACGTAACCGCCGCCCATATCCATGACGGCGATGTAGGCGTTTCCGGAGCTCCTGTCGTCCCACTGGCGCCCGATGCCGCCAAGGTCGTCTGGAGCGCGCCGGCCAATACTGTTTTGACGGATGCCCAGGTGGCCAAGTTCAAGGCCGGCGGGTACTACGTCAACGCCCATACCGCAACAAACACTGCCGGCTTGATCCGTGGCCAGCTGATATCGTTTACCGATAACGTCCAGTCGATATTCACCGCAAATTGCATTGAATGCCATTCCTCCGCCGGTGCTGCTTCTGAAATCATGTCTCTGGTAGCGGGGTCGGCTCATGCAAACCTGGTGAACCAGGCCGCTGTCTCCCCGTTGGTTCCTGTGGTTCCTGGAGGAAGTATCAGGGTGATCCCCGGCAATTCGGCCGCCAGCGTATTGTTTAAAAAGATTAGTGGTACAACCGCCGGGCCGCAAATGCCATTTTTAGGATCCATTCTTTCGGCGAACAATCAGAATCTGATCAAGGTCTGGATCGATATGGGTGCCAAAAACAATTAGTCAAATTTGCTGCAGTACGATTTCAGGCAATTATCAACAGAGGGAGCCGGTTTATGAACAGTTTCACAACAGCCGTAGTGCTATTAATTTCGGGCATGATTGCGACTTCCGCGGAGGCGGTCCCCATAGGAAAGACCGCCGAGTGGGATGCGCCCATGGGCAAGGTCACCTTCGACGGCAAGCTGCATGCCGATAAGGGGCTTAAATGCCTGGATTGCCACTCGAAGATTTTCAAGATGAAAAAGGGATCGACCGAGATGAAGATGGTGAATATAAATGCCGGCAAATTCTGCGGTGAATGCCATAACGGCAAAAAGGCCTTCGAAACCAGCAACCCGGCCAATTGTGTGAGATGTCATAAAAAATGACCTGAACAATTTGCAC
>JACMKN010000321.1 GCA_014380135.1 Deltaproteobacteria bacterium | reverse complement strand
CTTGCTTCAGCACGGGCGGCCTCTACCCTGGCCAGATTCACGTCCAGTTCGGCCACCTCACCGACGGCAAGCCGTTCCCCGGCTATTCGCAGAAGGCCTGTATTCAGTTCCTCCGCCTTCCGTGCCAGCCCAAAGCGACCGTGGGCCAGCAGCAGATCGTAATAAACCGTCTTCACCTCCAGCCTCAGGAGGCGTTCGGTGTCAGCGAGTCTGTTATCGAAGCCGGTCAGCTCCTTTTCGGCTACGCGAGAACGTTTTTCCCGCTTGCCGCCGGTCAGGAATTCCTGGGAGATACCCAGTGTAATATTGTTCTCGGAGCTGCTGCCGGTAAGAGCGCCGCTAGCCCCGCCCAGCTCCAGGACCGGATTGGGATAGAGACCGGCCTTGACGGCAGCCGCCTCGCTCAGACCTCTTTCTCCTCTGAGCGCCTTCAGTTCACCGTAATTTTTCAATGTTGCAGAAATGGCATCCGTCAGATCAATCGCTTTCTCTGCGCCCCAAAGAGGCGTTGTCAACAGCAGGGATGCAATCCCGACTAAGGGTAATACAACCCGTTTACTGAAATGATTTCTATTCAAGTGCTTTCTCCTGTTAGTTGCGGTGCCGGCAAGACAAAAAAAAGCTGGTTTGTCAGCATACGCAGGGATAAGTATAGATTGCCGACACCAAGGTCTGCCTGGCGGAAAGGGAACGGTTGCAGCAAGATTTCCTGCACGGATCCGCATACTCCGCAGGAATCCTGTTGTGTCAAAAGTTGGTTGTGGGCTGGAATGAAGCTGCAGATGCCAATCCGCACGAAAGATACACGTATCCCCGGACGATCAGCGAGACAGTTTTTCACTCAACAAGTCAGGAAAAATTCTGCAGGGGGGGTATCTATATCCAGAAATACTTCAGGAATAAATTGAGATGTATCCAGGTTGACGAGAGGAAGTTCAACCGGTGCGGGATGGCGATAAACGGTTTGAGCGGTCAGCGAAGTATAGCTGTGGTGGTCGCAACTGAAATGTTCGTGGTCGCTGCCGGGATGGTCGTCGGTGGGACAAGCCGGGCAATGGCCGGAGGTTTCAACATGTAAAAAACCGATCGTGATCTTGTGCGGTGAGCTAAACCCAGCTTCTTCAATCTCATGGGCGATGGAAAAGACGGTATTGATGGAAAGACAGCTAATCACTGCTACCAGGGTCAATGCGATGATTTTTCTGAATTTCTGATTCAAACCGACTCCAGGCCTTTTCTCTGCCAATGAGAAACTAGTTGGTTACAATAAATTTTATCGCAGAGTGAGTCAAGATTTAATATTGCATTGTCGAAGTCGGCGTAACATCTTAACATTTCAGATATTTTTATCAATGGACGTGTCGGTGATGGATGTCGGGCCAGTGTACGTGCGTATGGGTCAGCCGCTCATGCAGATGGTAATGATCGTGTGGCTTCGAATTGTCCTCCCCGTCGTGCAGATGCCGGTGATGTTCATCCTGATCATGCGTGTGTTGATGCCGATGTGCGAGAGCTTCATGGACATGGGGATGCTCATGCCGCTCCCGGTAAAGACACAAGACGCCGGCCAGCATCAGTGCGGTAGCGAGCCAGAAGAATGCG
>JACMKN010000320.1 GCA_014380135.1 Deltaproteobacteria bacterium | reverse complement strand
CACGATCTGGAAGAAGGCAAGATCACACTTCCGCTGATCCATACCTTGCGGCACTGCAGCGATAACGAACGCATTGCCATTGAAGCTGTCGTTGACAAGGATGAAATGTCGCTGGACGAGTTCCGTCATGTTTCCGGCCTCGTCAAGCAGTATGGCGGCATTGACTATACGACAGATGCCGCGAAGCGTTATATTGCACGCTGCATAACCCGTCTGGACCTGTTTGATGTCTGCCCGGTACGTGAGGCCATGATCCATTTGGCCGACTATGTGGTAACTCGCAGCAAGTAATTTCTGAACCAGGCGGGCATCTTCTGCGGAGGTTTTATGCTACGGATTCTTTGTGTTATTGCGGCATGCATGCTTTTGGCTCTGACAGCCTGTACCAAGACGGAGTCGGACAAAAAAAACTCCGTTGCCAGGGAAAAGAGTCCTGCACCGGAAATATCGGTGATATCGGTGGCAGATGGAGCACCAACGAAACTGTCTGCACTGAAAGGCAAGGTAGTGCTGCTTAACTTCTGGGCCACCTGGTGTCCGCCGTGCCGTGAAGAAATACCCTCCATGATGAAGCTCAACAGCGCCATGGCCGGAAAACCGTTTCAGATGGTGGCGGTTTCGATTGATGAAGGAGGCAAACAGGATGTTGAATCCTTTTTCAAGACAAACGGATTCAATCTCCCGACCTACCTTGATCCGAATGGAAACGCAGCCAAGGCTTACGGAGTCACGGGCGTGCCGGAATCATTTGTCATCGACAAAAATGGAGTTCTGGTCAAGAAAGTTATCGGCGGTCTCGACTGGGATTCGGCGGAAGTGATATCATTTTTTGAAGAGTTGATGAAGTAGGCGCTTGGTGTGAATAGTCATGAAGTAACCTACATAGGCGCATTTATTGCCGGCCTGCTTTCGTTCCTCTCTCCGTGCGTCCTGCCACTGATCCCCTCGTATATTACCTATATCACCGGCCTTTCGTTTGCAGATCTGCAGGCGGAGCATCCCTCGCACGTCATTCGACAGAAAACCATCCTTCATTCGCTCTTTTTTATCTGCGGGTTTACGGTTGTATTTGTGCTGCTGGGCGCTTCCGCAACCTACATTGGATCATTCCTTAATCATAACGCCACTATTATCAGAAAAATTGGTGGAGTATTGCTGATTGTTCTTGGTATTCACGTTACCGGACTCATGCCCCTCAGGTTTCTGCTGGGAGAAAAGCGGGTTTCCATCAAGCACAAGCCGTCCGGCTATGCCGGCAGTTTTCTGGTGGGAATTGTCTTTGCCGCCGGCTGGACCCCCTGCATCGGCCCGATCCTGGCTGCAATCCTGGCCGTTGCCGCCACTGAGGAGAGCGTTTATCAGGGTATCCTGCTACTGCTGCTATATTCCATGGGACTCGGCTTGCCGTTCTTTCTCTCGGCTCTGGCCATGCACCAGTTTCTTTTGGCGTTCAACCGTTTCAAAAAATATATCCGGCTGTTTGAGATTATTACCGGAATCTTCCTGATGTTGATCGGTGTGCTGATCTACAGCAACTGGCTGTCCCGTCTCTCTGGCTATGCTGGAATCCTCTTCAAAGGCTTTGAATGAAGCCGTATATGTCACGTCACTCCATCCAGCTCGTAGTTTCCCAATTGGTAGTAACCGAAGCCTTTTACGCTGGTATTCTGGATTTGCCGGTGCGCCGCTCGCTGACCGCGCAGGGGGCTCCGGATCATCTGGTTATTGATATGGACGGCATTGCTATCGTCTTCGTAGAGGAATCCGATGTCATCAAAGCTCACCCGATTCTGGCACCGCGCTTCAGCATGTTCCCGCGTGGAATAGGTGTGACTCTGCATTTTGAAGTCAATGATATTGAGGATATCAGTGATGCCATCGTGGAAGAGGATTTGGAGATACTCTACCCGCTTGAGATAAAGCCTTACGGCGTAAAAGAGATGTGGTGTTTTGATCCGGATGGATACCTGGTAGTACTGGATGAGCTGGTTGAGGCCAGAAAAAAGACCGGGCAATAACCCGGTCCAGATTCATTTCTTTTCGATTTCTTTCTTTTCCTCCCGCGCCGCGGGAGAGCAGGTATTTGACATTCAGGTCTGAACGCCAAACCTGGGCAGAATATATCTGTTAACCACAAACCAGATTACAACGATACCAAGCAGCAGCAAAATATCCTTCATTATAATTCCTCCTTTAATCGTCTTTCCTGATTCTGACCACCTGACTCACTCCCGGCATGGCTTCGATTTCGTGATCATTCAGCGTACTGGTGTCTCCGATAACGCCGATGATGGTGCGGTTGGCGCCGGTTGACTGATGAATGTCGAAATCATGATTGATCAGGTATTCCTTTATTGAATCAAGAGATTTTTCCTCAGCATGTTTCTTCATGATTATCAGCATGTTCTGCATTCCCCCCTTAAACTTCTTCTTTATGTGACATGATGCGTTCCAGGCGGCGTGATTCGTCCACTACGCGCTCAAACATCCTGACAATGGCTTCATCGTCCAGCGGTCCCGGATTGTCTTCCTTCATGCGGTTGAAGATCCGCTTTTCGCGGGCCGGGTCATAGACCGGCAGGTTCAGCTCTTTTTTGGCGTGCCCGATCTCCAGCGCCAGGCGGGCGCGTTCGTTGAAAATACGCAGCAGCACATCATCCAGCAGATCGATCCGTTTTCGTGTTTCGTTGATATCCATGCAAGGCCCCATACTCTCAGCAAAAGTGAATGCAGCGACCACTTGAATGTCGGCACATCTTTGTCGTTCAGAATTTCTTCTTTATAAAACTGTCTTTTTTGCCGTTCAGATCATCCCGCTCCGGGTAGTCGATGGTGTAGTGCAACCCTCGCGACTCCTTCCGCATCTGGGCGCAGGTTATGATCAGTTCGGCCACTTTGGATATGTTGCGCAGTTCGATCAGGTCAGAGGTGATGTTGAAGTTCCAGTAGTATTCCTCGATCTCCCCCTGAATCAGTTTGATGCGGTTCAAGGCCCGGGCCAGGCGCTTGTCCGAGCGGACAATGCCGACGTAGTTCCACATGGTGCGGCGGATCTCATCCCAGTTCTGGGAAACAACCACCATCTCGTCACTGTTGGTGGCGGTGCCGGTGTCCCAGGCCGGAATATCACGCAGGTCCTGTTGCAAAGATTTGAGGGCTACAGTGGAGTGTTTGAAGGCCCGCCCGGCATAGACCGCGGCTTCCAGCAGCGAATTGCTGGCCAGTCGATTGGCGCCGTGCAGGCCGGTAAAAGCGGCTTCTCCGATCGCATACAAGCCGGGGATATCGGTTTCGGCATCGTCATTGACAGCCACTCCGCCGCAGAGATAGTGGGCGGCCGGAACTACCGGCAGCCAGTCCTTGGTCATGTCCAGTCCGAATTCCAGGCAGGTTTGATAGATGTTCGGAAAGCGGTTGCGTACAACGTCGGCCGGTTCATGGGTGATATCCAGGAAGACGCAATCATCGCCGCTGGTCTTCATTTCGTTGTCGATGGCGCGGGCTACGATGTCGCGTGGGGCCAGGTCCCGCAGTTTGTGATACTTTTCCATGAAAGCCGTGCCGTCGCGCCGCCGCAGGATGGCACCTTCGCCGCGCACCGCCTCGGAAATCAGGAACGATTTGGCCAGCGGGTGGAAAAGGGTGGTGGGGTGGAACTGCATGAATTCCATATTGGCGACCGTGGCGCCGGCGCGATAGGCCATTGCCACCCCGTCGCCCGATGCAACGTCCGGGTTGCAGGTGTACAGGTAAACCTTGCCCGCGCCGCCGCTGGCCAGCAGAGTGATCTTTGAAGAAAACGTCACGACCCTGTCTTTGTTTATGTCCAGTGCGTAGGCTCCCAGGCAGCGGTTCTGTTCCGGCTGACTTCGCTCGGCCTGGCGTCGTTCGATCTTGGCGGTTGTGATCAGGTCAAT
>JACMKN010000054.1 GCA_014380135.1 Deltaproteobacteria bacterium | reverse complement strand
CTGGCGCTGTCCCATTTCCCAGGGCGGCGTTTTGTCGTCAGTCTGGTCAATACCGGCATGGGGTTGCCGCCAGTGGTGGTGGGTCTGTTTGTGACGCTCTTTCTCTGGCGAAACGGTCCGCTCGGTTTTCTGGAAATCCTCTATACGCCTTCGGCCATGATTCTTGCCCAAACGGTCATTGCCGCGCCGATCGTGACCGGCATCACGATCGCCTCGATCCAGAGTCTCCCGGCCAATCTCAAACTGCAGGTGCGGGCGCTGGGGGCCACCCGTCTCCAGACCGTCTGGATCCTGGTGCGGGAGTCGCGACTGCCGCTCTTGGCGGCGGTCATGGCCGGTTTCGGCGGCGTGATTTCCGAGGTGGGCGCCTCGATCATGGTGGGGGGCAACATCAAGGGACAGACGCGGGTTCTGACCACCGCCACGGTGATGGAGACCGGCAAGGGCAATTTCGATGTGGCCATCGCCTTGTCGCTGATCCTGCTGTCACTGGCCTTCGGCGTCAACTATCTGTTGACCGTGATCCAGCAGCGGGAGCGGCCGCGATGAATACTGTTACTCCGATACTGCAGGTTGAAAATCTGTTGATAATGCGTGGCGGCGCACAGGTGGTAAATCTGGCAAGATTTACGGTGCTGCCCGAGGAAAAAGTGGCCGTGATCGGCCCGAACGGAGCCGGGAAATCCAGTCTGATGCTGGGGCTGGCCTGTCTGATCGGCCGCGTGGGCGGCCGGATTACCTTTCAGGGGAACGAGATTGCGCCACGCGATGAGACCGACTATCGTCGCAAGATAGCGATGGTTTTTCAGGAGCCGCTGCTGTTTGATACAACGGTGCTGGACAATGTGGCCGAAGGGTTGCGGATTCGCGGCACGCGCCGGAGCGAAGCCAGGGCGCTGGCGATGGAGAGTCTGGAACTGTTCCGAATCGGGCATCTGGCCGGGCGCTCGGCGCACAAACTTTCCGGCGGCGAAGCCCAACGGGTCAGTCTGGCGCGCGCCTTTGCCGTCAGGCCGAAATTGATCCTGATGGATGAACCCTTTTCCAGCCTGGATCTGCCCACCAGGATCGCGCTGGCGGAAGACCTGGGGCGAATTCTGCACGAATCGGGCACGGCGGCCATTATCGCTACCCATGATCGCATCGAGGCGCTGCGGGTCGTGGATCGACTGGTGGTGATGGATGCTGGTGCGATTGTTCAGGAGGGAAGTCCGAAGGAAGTTGTTGAAAATCCGGTCAACGATTTTGTGGCGGCCTTCCGCCGGACAACCGGATCTGTGGGGTAAGGAAGCGAGGTCAGCTTTACCTGGCGACAACGGTGGCGAGGCGCAACGGCTTGACCGTCTGTCGCCGATTGGTTGGACATATACTTCAGTCTTGATAAAATGAGAGGCTATTTTCCAATTTATTTGAAAATAGCCTCTCTTCTTTTCGCGTCTGCACTCATCATTTACTAATTACCTGATTCATTCAGTCTCAATAGCCGATGTCCTTCAAAAACAGTAAGTATTTCAATGCGATCACCATTCAATCGGTATACGATCCGGTATCCTCGATAAATCAACTCTCGAATGTCAGGATTGCTTATTTCTGGCACACTCCTACCGCTTCTCGGGTTGTCAGCCAAAATAGCCTCTGCATGATCAATTAGGGCATCAACAAACCGGATAGCCCGCTCCACACCGTCACGTGCAATGAACTCCTCTATATCAACCAGATTTTCGCCAGCTTCCCGTGACCACTTTACGCTCATGGATTGCCCATACTTCTTCGCGCTTGTAGAGATTTCCGTAGTTCGTCAGTCGTTTGGGTTCGCCCGTTTTCTGTGTCCGTAATTCCCCTCTCAACAGAATCCAGAAATGATTTTCGGTACACAAGTTCATCATAATCTGAAGCGGACAACAGCACTCCTGCAGGTTTGCTGTTTTGGGTAATTATAAGCGGATGTCTTGATGTCTGAAGGATTTTGAACCACTTGGAAATATTAGTTTTAAATTCCGCAATTGGGACAATGTCATTACTGATTGAAATAGCTCTCATTGCTTTGACTCCTTGTATAAAACATTTTTATAGTCAAAATATAGATCAACAAAATGATCAATGCAAGTATTCAGTCTACATTTATTCTTGTCGTCAAAAGGCGTGGCGGATCACGGGGATTCACCCGTGCACCCGTCTGGTTAGCCCTTTTTATCAGGATCCGTCAACTTGTGTTCGAGTTTGGGTGAATTCTGGGGTCGGACCACGCTAACCCACTGTATCTGTGTTTAAAACATCCCCAAAATAGCTGTGATTCGGGCTTAAACTCCCATTTTCCGGATCAAAATCGGCACTATAAGGCACACCGGCGGCGGCTTTTTCCCGTCGACCGGTGCTGCCGCAAGTTGGAAATTTCATTTTCCAGCTTTTTGTTTAAAAAGAAGGGAATGAAAAATTGCTTCCTCATTCCCTTAGTGTCCCTTCATTATTCAAAATATCGCTCAAAACAACGAATGTGTTTAAACCATCCTTATATTTCTCAACTCATTCAGTAAATCTGGATGATGGTCAAGTAGCCTGAATAAATTAAGTACAGCCTGGATGGGCTTTGCTTCTCCTCGCTCATAACGTGAGAAAGCGTTGTGTCCTCCGCCTGTAATCAGTGCAGCTTCCTTTTGAGTGAGTTTCAGCTTTTTCCTGATTCTAGCGAGTTCTGCAACTTCTTCTGCGTCTACCTTATCGCGGAATGTTTTCCACTCTATCTCCTCGCGTTCATCATAATTCGGGAAACCATCATGGCAATGATCGCAGAAAGCTCCGTGTATCGTGGATTCATATTTATGACCTCTATATTCCAAGGCTTTTGTCTGGCTTCCTTCATGCAATGTGCCCTCCAAGCAAAGCGGGCATTGTTTATTATTCCATTTTGATTTCATGTTTAGAACTCCTTAAAAGATACTACGAAATACTCGCCAGCTTGTTGAAACTTCACATAGAGCATTTTTTCTCGCCACTGTGCATGATAAACATCCTGCCAAACCCGATGACTCTGGTGTGTCGTCATGCTCTTATAAAAATTGGTGACTGAGAGCTGATTTATCACCTCAAGTGCTTCGTTTCGCGTCATTCCAGCCACTCTGATTCCTTGCTGAGCAGACATAGTCAGATTCATATTCTCAACACAAATCATCTGTGCAAGGATTGCTTTGAGGTCGTAGTGTGGTCGCCGTTTTTCCATAATCAAAAATAACCCTTTCAGGGTAGTCAGTCAATCTATTGTTTCATAAGGCTTGAGATGATTTTCCATTCTTCATCATCTGTAACGGGGAAATTTGTTCCTTGTGGCTGTCTCAAAATACTCAGGTTTTCAAGCCCTCTTACTTCTTTGAGTTCACTGCGGAATACAGGTCTGTTGGATACCCATTACCCTGTAGTGGACTTTCACCACCTCCCCTTTGCCGGCTTTTACCGGCGCTTTCGGTCCGACCCCAGGGACCATGCTGATCTGGCAAGGAGGTTGGTACGCGATGCTACCACTCTGAGCTCTTCCGTAAGGCGATTAATGATGCGATGTAATAGTTACGGGCGATTGACTCTTGAACAGGTACGATTGAAAGAACTTGTCGATATGTTTGCAGCTTTACATGCCTGACCCTGCCCCTCCTATAATAATGTTTGCAGCTTTGCAAGCCTGACCCTGATGCCATACTCTGGATTCTCCATTTGTTTTTTGTCTATCTAACGGGGTGCGAAAACAGCGGCTTGTCCGCTGCTTTTTGCTGGTTATGACATTATTTTGTCATTTCTGGCAGCACTCCCTATTCTTAAAACTTAAACATTTGTGTACATGGCAGAATGGCGTTGAATTTCATCTTGCAGCCGGTCTCTTGCTGAAATGTGTTCATTACTTACCTTAATATAGTCTTGATTTTGGTTAATTTGTGTCCCAAGAGGTCGGTTGTCATTGGAGTCGTAAAATGAAAAAGAGACTAAACAGAGCGAGGAATATGATTCGATGTAATGTCCGATTATTTCTTGAAGTTGAGGAAAGTACAGCAAAGCCAGCATGTTCATCTTATTCCCATATACCTGATGAGTTAAGGGATGAATTGCTTCGGTACTCCCTTGGTAGATCATTAATTTTTGGGGCATCTCGAATGAAGCAAGAAAGCATGAACTCAATTCTTCATACTTTTCGCGGAGAAGAACTTTCCTTTTGTGGCTTTTGTCCAAAAACGAAAGCGTTGCGGTGGTTGCTTGCGAAAGCGCAACTCCAGATAGAGCGAATATTCCAGTCAACAATGCGGGGTTTATTTCGGCGCACATATTCGATCTCCTCTACTATGGATAAATAAGTAGGTTTTAAATATGTCCATTTAATTCCCCTTTATTTAATGCAATGTTTTTATTTGTTGTTGAGATGACGGGGAAGGCGAGCTGTTGAACCGCCTGTATGCGACAGGAATGCTGTCAGGATTATCCATTGGGCGTTCTTCCAAATAAGTTTTTGCTACGTAATCGGAGGCGAGAACGCCGATTGCTCCAAAATACATACCCGCACCTTTGGGGGCCATATCACAGGCAAAGTGCCGTGTCTCCCCCGCTCTGAAGGTGAATGGACGCTTTTCCGTGTACACTTTATCTGAAGCTCTTGGAGTCCAAGAGAGTTCATAGATACCTGGGGACAAATCAATTATGATGTATTCATCCTTAGCCGCATCCCATACAGACTGGTCATTGACAAAGACAGGGCCGAGCTGCTTTGTTGTCCACAATCTTGCCCAACTATATTTCCCAGAAGTTATCTTCACCCGGCTTAACCCGCTCTCCAGTGGTGGTATGTCTGTAAAAACGGGGCGCGGCACGGGGGCAGAGGCGCAACCTGCCACAATTAACGCAATGATTAAGAGTGCTAATAAATTACTGATTCGTCCCATTGTCCTTCTACTTAACTTTTTCATGCCGTTAATCCTCCTCTTTCTTGGGTTGGTATAACTCGTTAATCTACGGTTTCCATATATAGGTAACTTGTTACCTATATAGGGCATTTGTTCCTTATATAAGACCCCGGTTGAGTCGCCTATATGAGACGCCTTTACCAATGCTGCTACGGTGTAGTAATTCTCGATTCGAGTAGAGTACCGCGAATCAATCGGTATGGCACAAACCAGACTTTTAATTGTGCATCCCATCTCGCTCGCTTGCTACGGGAGATCATCGGTATCAGTCTTCACTTTCGGTTATTCCCTCCAGTTTACCCCGCAACTCTTCAAAGCGGATCCGACCCTTGCTCACGGTAAAAACGATTCAGGAAACCACACAGTCCATCACAAAAAAAAGTGGGGTTAACCTGAAAAGTTAAACCCCACCTTTATTTATCAAGCACCATAATTACTCTTGCAGAGCAAATTATATGGATACCCCTACTTTATTCACCAGGTGTCTACGCCCTGGGCTGCACGTTGCTCTTCACCCAGCCGACGATGTCTTCGGTAGAGGTTCCGGGGGTAAATATCTCACTGATGCCGGCCGCTTTCAGCGATGGAATGTCGTCCTCGGGAATCACGCCGCCGCCGAAAACCTTGATGTCGCCGGCACCTTTTTCCTTGAAGAGCTGGGTGACCCTGGGGAGCAGGGTGTTGTGGGCGCCGGACAGGATCGAGAGCCCGACGCAGTCCACGTCCTCCTGAATGGCGGCGGCAACGATCTGTTCCGGGGTCTGGTGCAGTCCTGTGTAAATGACCTCGAAGCCGGCGTCGCGGAAGGCGCGGGCGATGATCTTGGCGCCGCGGTCGTGACCATCCAGCCCCGGTTTTCCTACCAGTACACGTAAAGTTCTTTCAGCCATTTTCAATTCCTCCTTCTGTATTGTTAAAAATCAAACCCGTATGTGTACTGGATCTACATCTCTATTCCGGTTCTGGCCGGAACTCCCGCCTTGAAGTAATGCTTGATCTCGCGCATCTCGGTCACCAGGTCGGCCGCTTCGATGACCTTTTCATGGGCGTTGCGGCCGGTCAATACCAGCTCCACCTGCTCCGGCCTGAGAGCGATCAGTTCCAGCACCTGCTCCACGTCGATCAATCCGAATCCCACGGCACCGTTGATCTCGTCACAGATGAAGAGGTCGTACCCGCCGGATGTCAAAAGCTGCCTGGCCTGCTGCAGCGCTTCCTGCGCCAGCTGGCGGTCTTCGGCAATGTCCTTGGTGTTGACCCAGCCCGGCCGGCCGGTCTGGATGATCGTAAAGAACGGCGCCAGTTTTTCGGCAATCAGGTGCTCGCCGTAGGGGCCGCCCCCTTTGATGAACTGGAAAACGCAGACCTTCAGGCCGCGCCCTACGGCTCGCAGCGCCAGGCCCAGCGAGGCGGTTGTCTTGCCTTTGCCGTTGCCGGTATAAACCTGGGTGCAGCCGCGCTCCAGTTTCATATACTCTCCCTATGAGACAATCCTGAGTGGGATTTAAGCGCCGCGACTATAACAATTCAACTGTATACGGTCAAGAAAAGCTTTGGCAGATTTTTATCTGCGGTAAAATCTATGCCGATGGCGTGTTTGCGGTTATAATCCCGGCAATTACATTCCAATCGGGAGCAAGCCATATGAACCTGCCGTCAATCATTCGCCGTAGTGCCGATGCAGCCAGGGTTGCCGCAGAACAAAACGCCGCCTGGCTGCAGGGACATATGAGCCCTTTCTTTTTTATGGCAATGGAAGACGAACTGGAGGCACTGGCCGCGCTGGCCCGGGAGATGGGGCGATTGCGGAATAACCGGCACCTGATTCTGACCGATCAGGACAAGCGTCTGGTGATCGCCTGTGTCAACGGCCCCGGCTCGCTTTATGATACATTGCGCCGGGTAGGGGATCGCGAAATTTCCTACGCGATGTTTTCCCATTCCGATGAGAGTATGCCCGGCATCGGCGATGAACTGGAAGTTCAGCGCCTGGAGTTTGATCGCCGGCATAATCATGAAATCGACCTGCAGCGGGCGGTGGAAATTCCGGCGGCCCTGTTGCGCAAGGTGCGGGCCGAACTGCGCTGTTCGTTTCCCGACTTCGATTTGACGAAGCTTGACCGGCTTCTGAAAATTCTCTGGCTTAACAATGAAAACTACATCCGCATGTCGCCGCCTTCGCGAACAGCCTATCTGATCTGGCTGTTCGACAAGGGCAACGCGTCGGGTGGTCTGTTTCTGGATCTTTCCCTGGTCGAACGCGAAGGCCGGAGCGAAACCAGAGTGCTGTTCGCCGTTGGCAACCCGCCCCAGGAAGAGTTCCTGCTGCAGCTGCTGGAGGTGTTCAACCGTCTGGAAATAGCCATTCGCCGGGCTTATTGTCAGACCATCTCCAACGGGATTCATCCCTATTTTCTGGGAGCGTTTTATGTCAGCGGTCGTCAGGGGGAGAATATTCATCCTTCCGGCAAGCTGGCCGACCTCCTGAAAAGGGAGCTCTGCACGACCCAGATTATTTCCACATCGACCCAGGCTTATAAGGATTACGTGGTCGAGGGACTGCTTTCCGGTGAAGATGCCTCACTGGTCAACGCCTTTATTGCCTTCTGCCACACCAGCCTGGCTCATGCTCAGCCGGACCGTTTCGGGCTGGAGGATTTTCAGACCGCATTTTATGACCATCCGGAAATGGCGCAACTGCTGATCCGGCTGTTCCGTCTCCGTTTTGATCCCGATCAGGTTGGCCGGGAGCTGCTCTACGGACAGGCCCTGGCTGAAGCACGGGAGGCGGTGGAAGCGTATAACACCGGTCATCGCTGGCTGGATGATATTCGCCGGGCCGTGTATCGCTGCTGCCTGCTGTTTGTGACCCATACACTCAAGACCAACTTTTTTGTGATTGAGAAACAGGCGCTGGCCTTCCGGCTCGATCCGGCCTATCTGCGGCAGCTCGGCAAGGAATTTATCGCCGATATCCCCGAAACGCCCCCCTTCCGGATAACATTTTTCTTCAGCCGCTTCGGCGCCGGTTATCATATCGGCTTTTCCGATATCGCCCGCGGCGGCTGGCGCACCGTCATCGCCCGCAGCGCCGATGATTACATTACTTCAGCCAGCACGATCTTCCGCGAGGTGTATGTCCTGGCCAATACCCAGCACTTGAAGAACAAGGATATCTACGAGGGCGGTTCCAAGATGGCGCTGGTGCTGGATGCTTCCGATCTGGACCAGGCCGGGGGCGAGGCTGAAAACTGCCGGCTCTACAAGCTGCAGTACGGAATAGCCAACGCTTTTCTGGATATTTTTATCACGGAAAACGGACGGGCCAGGGACCGGCGGATCGTTGACTATTACGGTGATGACGAACCGATAGAAATCGGGCCGGACGAGAATATGCACGATGGCATGATCGAGGCGATTGCCTCACTGTCGCGCAAACGCGGCTACATTCTGGGCGTCGGCATCATGTCCAGCAAGCGCTTCGGCATCAATCACAAGGAGTACGGCGTCACATCCATCGGCGTAGTCGCCTTTGCCGAGATAACGATGGCCGAGGTGGCCGGGATCGATCTGCGCCGTGACCCCTTCTCGCTGAAGAT
>JACMKN010000319.1 GCA_014380135.1 Deltaproteobacteria bacterium | reverse complement strand
GAGGATAAGGTCAACCCATTGGAGCTGCAGCGGCTGCTGGCACAGGCCGATGGCCGCCCCGAGGAGCGCATGGTCAACTATGCCCTGCTGCGCTGCATGAAACAGGCCCGCTATGCCGCCGAAAATGTCGGGCATTTCGGACTGGCATCGGCCTGCTACTGCCACTTCACCTCGCCGATCCGCCGTTATCCTGATCTTGTCGTTCACCGGATATTGAAGGCGGTGCTGCTGGCCGGCTTCGACTCCGCTCAGCCGCCGGTGGGTTCCACTGACCATGTTGAGCGTTCCCTGAGCGGAGCCGAAGGGAAGCGCATTTCCAAACAGCTCGCCATCGCCACCGAGCGACTGGCCGAGGTCGCCGAGCATACCAGCAAGCGCGAGCGGGTTGCGATGGAGGCCGAGCGGGACGTGGTCGAAATGAAAAAGCTGCAGTACATGCAGCAGCATCTGGGAGAGGAATTTAACGGCTACATCGCCGGGGTGACCGGTTTTGGTTTTTTTGTGGAGCTGGATGAATTGTTCGTGGAGGGTCTGGTGCATATCTCGACCCTGGCGGACGACCTGTACAACTTTGTCGAGAAACAGCATTCCCTGATCGGCCAGCGTTCGCGGCGCGTATTCCGCATCGGGGACCAGGCGCGGGTCAAGGTGGCTTCGGTGTCTCCCGCAACGCGGCGTATCGAGTTTGTGCTGGCTGAGCATACCCCGTCCATACTCACTCCCGGAACTGCGCCGCAGACTGCGGGAAAGGAAGAGTATCCGCGCATCCCGCTGCGAGGCAAACGGCTGACAGGCATACAGCCCCGTTCCGATAAAGACAGCACCGGTCGCGGCCCTGGAGTAAAGCCGGGTGGCAGTGGCGGCAAGGGTAAAACAGGCGGCCGGAAACGGCGCTAGGTATCGGCCTGCCGAATCAGGTTGCACGGTATGAAGCTGCTGTGTTAGGAAATGAGCTGTAGTCGCCAATAACTCCACATTCAATCAGGATAGAAGCATGAGCGAAGAAAAAGTAGTTCCGTTTATCGAGCATCTGGTGGAGTTGCGCAAGCGGCTGATCATTATTGTTTTTGCAGTGCTGGTCGGCATGGGGGTAGCCTGGAACTATTCCAACGACCTGATGAGATTTGTTGAAAAGCCGCTGACCGGCAAGACCTATCTGACTGACATCAAAAAAGATGTGTATCTGAAGGTCAAAGAGTTGGCCCCATCCATGTACACCCGCTACAGGCTGGATCAGGAAGTCAATGCTCCCCAAAAGCAACGGCCGCTCAACTACAGCGCTCCGTTGGAACCGTTCTTCATCCAGTGCAAGATCTCGATGCTGGCAGGCTTCATTCTGGCACTGCCGATAGTGTTTTACCAGCTCTGGCTGTTCATTGCGCCCGGTTTGACCCGCCGCGAACGCAGAATGGTCATACCGTTTGTCACCGCCGCCACGCTTACCTTCTGCATTGGGGCCATGTTCTTCCTGGTCATAATCTGGCCGGTGATCATCAATTTTTCGCTGTCCTACGAGGCGGAAGGTCTGCAAAGCTGGTTTAATATCAGCGCCTACATCAATTTCTGTCTGCGGCTGATTCTGGTCTTCGGCCTGATCTTCGAATTGCCGGTACTGACCCTGCTTCTATCGCGTTTCGGAATAGTCAGCTATGAGCTGCTGGCCCCAAAACGCAAATACGCCCTGCTGGCCAGTTCGATTATCGCCGCTTTCCACGCCGATCTGATCACGATGTTTGTAATCATGGTCCCGCTCTACCTGATGTACGAGATCAGCATCTGGGTGGCGCTTATCTTCGGCAAGAAGAAGGTCAAGATCGAAGCCGAACTGCCCGCAACGTAACGCTTTCTTCATTCTGTTTTCCGGAGGTTTATCATGGCCATATCAACAATCGGCATCCTGACCGGCGGCGGCGACTGTCCCGGACTGAATGCGGTTATTCGCGGCGTTGTAAAGAGCGCCATCATCCGCCATGGCTGGCGGGTAATCGGTATTGAGGACGGTTTTGACGGCCTTCTGGATCCTGGCAAATGCCGGCCGCTGACCCTTGATCTCGTGCGCGGGATTCTGCCGCGCGGCGGCACGATCCTTGGCACCACCAATCGCGGTAATCCCTTTGAGTATCCTCAGGAACAGAATGGCAAAATCGTGCGAGTAGATTATTCGGACCGCGTGGTTGACAACATTCGTCAGTTAGGGATCGATGCCCTGATTGCCGTGGGTGGTGAAGGGTCACTCAAGATAGCCCAGGGACTCTCGCGAAAGGGTGTGCCGGTGGTAGGTGTTCCCAAGACCATCGACAACGACCTGCGCGAGACGGACTTCACTTTCGGCTATAACACCGCCCTGGAGACGGCCACCGATGCCTTGGACAAGCTGCACACAACCGCCGAGAGCCACCACCGGGTGATGATTCTGGAGGTGATGGGCCGCTATGCCGGCTGGATTGCCCTTGAATCCGGGATTGCCGGCGGGGCCGATGTCATCCTGATCCCCGAAATTCCGTTCGATATCGGGCAGATCTGCACTGCAATCAAGGAACGTTCGGCACGCGGCAGTCGTTTCAGCATCATTGTTGCGGCGGAAGGCGCTTTTCCCAGGGGAGGTGATCGGGTGGTCCTCCAGTCGGCCAGCGAAAAACAGGCTATCGAGCGTTTGGGCGGTATCGGCCAGTTTGTGGCAAAAAAAATCGAACAGTGCCTGGACATGGATGTGCGGGTGACCGTATTGGGGCATCTGCAGCGGGGCGGTTCACCCACGACTTTCGACCGTGCCCTGGGGAGCCGCTTTGGCACCCGGGCGGTGCAGATGATAGCCGCCGGCGAATTCGGCCGCATGGCCTGTCTGAAGGGACGCAGTATCACCTCTGTGCCGATAGAGGATGCCATTCGGGATTTGAAACTGGTTGATCCGCAGGGCGAGATAGTTACGGCGGCGGAGGATCTGGGTATCATGGTTGGGCGTTGATGCTGCAATTGCGCAACAAACTTCAAAATTAGGTTGACAATCATCCGGAAAACCCCTAAAAGGATAAAAAAAGTCTTGTTAGGGGTTTTTCAATGATGGAGCTCACCCGCAAAGGGGAATATGCAATCCGGGGGATCGTGTATCTGGCGGCGCAGCCGGTTGATCGGGTCTGCCTGTTGAGTGACATCGCCGCAGCCGTTGATGTACCTGCCACATTTCTTGCCAAGATATTCCAGCAGTTCAGCAAAATCGGTCTTGTTAAATCATACCGCGGCACCGGCGGAGGCTTTCTGCTGGGGCGTGTTCCGGAAAAAATAACGCTGCTTGAGGTGGTCGAAGCGGTTGAGGGTCCGATCATTCCCAATCGGTGTGTTGTGGGTGCCGGGGAATGTGCGCGGGATGTCTCATGCACGGTGCACCCGGTCTGGAAAAAGGTGCAGGAGCAGGTCCGTGCTGCTCTGGAAGGTGTTACCCTGAAGGATCTGGCCGGGGGCTAGCTTTTCAGGGCTCCTCCCGGAAAAAAATTTGTAGACAAACAGGATAAATTCAATCCGTTTTGTCCTGTTGCTTGTGGTTAAGTTTCTTTAGGTTATACTGCTAAACAGTTGTTTGGTGTTGTTGAAGTCTGGTGGCGGAATTTAGGACATATGAATCACAGGAGGTAGTATGGATGCTTTAATGCTAAGCAGGGTGCAGTTTGCAGTAACATGCATGTTTCATTTCATTTTTGTGCCGCTTACCCTGGGAATCTCGATCATGATTGCTTGGATGGAGACACGTTATGTCGCCAGCGGTGATGAGATGTGGCTGCGGATGACGAAATTCTGGGGCAAACTGTTCTTGATCAATTTCGCTCTGGGTGTTGTTACCGGGATCACAATGGAGTTTCAGTTTGGCATGAACTGGGCGGAATACTCGCGTTACGTCGGCGATATATTCGGGGCGCCGCTGGCGATTGAGGCGACCGTGGCGTTTTTTATGGAATCGGTCTTCATCGGGCTCTGGATCTTCGGCTGGGACAAGGTCTCCAAAAGGGTGCATCTGTTGTCGATCTGGCTGGTGGCGCTGGCAACCAATCTCTCAGGGCTCTGGATATTGCTGGCCAATGGCTGGATGCAGCATCCGGTAGGTTACGTGCTGCGCAACAATCGGGCTGAAATGGTTGATTTCATGGCGCTTGTCACCAATCCCTACGGCCTGATCAAGTTTGGTCACCAGATTGTATCGGGATATACCGTGGCGGCATTTTTTGTTATGGGTGTCTCGGCCTGGCACCTGCTGCGCAAGAATGAAGTGGCATTTTTCAAGCGCTCCTTCAGGCAGGCCGCACTGTTCGGCCTGGTTTCTTCGCTGTTGGTGGCGGTAATCGGCGATTTGCATGCTGTCGAGATCGCCAAGGTCCAACCGGCCAAGTTCGCAGCGATGGAGTCGATCTGGGAAACCCAGAAGGGTGCCGGTCTGAACCTGTTTCTGCTGCCGGACGAAAAGCGCGAGTGCAATGCCTTTGAGCGCCTCTGTGTTCCCAACATGGTCAGCATGCTGGCTTTCCATGACACCGCTGCAGAAGTCAGGGGACTCAAGGATTTTCCGAAAGATGAACGTCCGCCGGTCCTGCCGGTATTCCTAAGCTTTCGCGCCATGGTCGGTCTGGGCACCTACTTCATTCTGGCCAGCGCGTTGGCGGTGCTGCTCTCCTTTAAAAAGAACCTGGAGGAGTATCGTTTTTTCCTGACAGTGCTGTTGTTCTCAATTCCGCTGCCCTATATTGCCAACCAGCTGGGATGGATCGTGGCCGAGGTAGGGCGCCAGCCCTGGATCGTCTACGGAGTGCTGAAGACCGCTGCCGGGGTTTCCAAAAACGTATCCGCTGTGCAGGTCGCAGTCTCACTGGCAGGTTTTACGCTGCTCTACGGCGCCCTGGGGGCGATTGACATCTATCTGTTGGGCAAATATGCCAAAAAAGGACCGGACAACGATCTGTCCGGAATCATCAACGTTCAGGGGAGGGACTAGCACATGGAGCCCAACGTATTTCAAGTAATCTGGTTTGTCCTGTGGGGTGTTTTGTGGGGTGTCTATTTCATGCTGGACGGTTTTGTGCTGGGCACCGGTTTCATGTCAGGTTTCCTGGCTAAAAATGATACGGAACGACGGGTATTGATCAATACCGTCGGGCCGGTCTGGGACGGCAACGAAGTCTGGCTGGTTACCGCCGGCGGTGTGACCTTTGCCGCCTTTCCGACAACATACGCGCTGATGTTCAGCAACCTGTACACAGCCCTGCTGCTGCTGCTGTTTGCGCTGATCGTGCGGGGTGTAGCATTCGAATTCCGCGGCAAGATGGATAGTCCGGGCTGGAAATCCGGTTGGGATTACGCCATCACCGTTTCCAGCTTTGTGCCGGCACTGCTGTTTGGAGTAGCCTTCGGCAATATTTTCAAGGGCATACCGATGCGCAATGATTTTGTGACCGCAGACTTTGCCTACGACGGCTCGCTGCTGACGCTGCTAAATCCTTACGGACTCCTGACCGGCGTGCTGTTTGTGATGCTGTTTGCGGTACACGGTTCCCTGTACGCCGCGATCAAGACCACCGGTGACCTGTCCGCCAGGGCAGCTGTGATGGCCGGAAAACTCTGGCTGCCACTGCTGGTTGTGGCGGTAGCGTTTCTCGGATACAGCTACCCGGCCACCAAACTGTACTCGAATTACCTCGCAACTCCCCTGCTGACGGCTCTGCCGGCCATTGCCGTCCTGTCGCTGCTGCTGATCAAGGTCTTTGCTGCGAATGGGCGCCTGCACATAGCCTTTCTGTTTTCCTGCCTGACAATTACCTTTGTCTGTTTCACCGGAGTCGCCGGCCTGTTTCCGAACCTGATTCCGTCCAGCCTGGATCCGCTTTCCAATCTGACGATCTACAACTCATCTTCCAGTTTATATACTCTCAAGCTGATGGCCGGTGTGGCGCTGGTCTTTGTCCCGATTGTCATATCCTACAAGATCTGGGTCTACCGGATATTTCGTGGGCGGGTCAGCAGCGAAGATGTGCTGGCAGACCACGAAGCATACTGATATGTCTCTAACCTGCTGAAAACAAATGGATACTTCTTAATAATCTTGACATGATGAAAATACTGACGTATGGTCCGCCCATCTTGAACGGAAACGCCAACATCCTGGAAAATCGGGGTTTTGGCGTTTAACGGATAATTCATAAAGAAAGGAGCATTCCGCCGGAGATACGCCCAGCTGCATACGGGCAACGACGCCGCTCCGGCAAAGCCGATACAACTTCCCAAATCCTTTATTATGCGAAAAAAAACTATTTATCTGTCATGCCTGCTAACATTGACGGCGTGCGAAAATGCACCATTCAAAAAGGCCGAAAACCAACCGACCATATCAATGGTCACAGAAACGTCTCTGCTTGGCACCGGAAGCCTCTCCCTTATTCAGCGTAAAAAACAGCAAATGGTGATTGAGTTGGCCTTTGCCCGCAAAACATCCCAAGCGCGTGCCCGCCAACTTGCCAGAATCTGCTACGACAAAACCGTTGGCACCGTCTTTATGCCGTTTGATCTGGCCGAAATAGCTTTGGCGGAGACCGGCGGCCATAAACTCTCTTCACAGGCCGTGTCGGCGGTTGGGGCTCTGGGGGTCTGGCAGTTGATGCCTTATCGTGCCAAAAGCCATGGTTATCAGCCCAAGGATATGAAAGATGATGCGAAATGTGCCGAGGCCGCCGTGCGAGAGCTGTACACAAAGCTTGAAATGGCCCAGGGGGATCTGGATCGTGCCAAAAAGTACTACTGTGGACAGGGACCCCAGGCTAATGCATATATCAGAAAAATCCGTGTCATCCGCCAGGAGATGCTGACGGAATTCGAACGCCAGAACGATAAATTGGCGCTGGCTGACACGCTCACGATGATCCAATGATCAAAATCTGTTTTTACCACCTGTTATTGCTGATTATGTTGACGTGTGCGGGATGTGCTGCTTTCGTGCAGGATCCTCGCATAAGCATCAGTTCAACCGATATCATCGGAATTGATACTTCCGGCGTCGACATCGAGTTTTTGGTGTCAGTCGAGAATCCCAATTCTTTCGATCTTGCGATGCAGAGCTACACTTTTGATCTCCAGGTCATGACGCTGCCTTTCTCGCGTGGCGGCAGCCAGATGAAGTTTGTCTTTCCGGCCGGACAGCAGAGCCAGATGCGCTTGCCGGTGCGTGTAACATATGGGGACCTGTTTGAGGTGCTCAAGCGCTGTCCCGATCTTGACAGGATTCCCTACCACGTGGAGGCCCGCTTGAATATTGAAACTCCCCTGGGCGAATTACTGCTGCCGGTTAATAAAACGGACGTGATTTCGGTCCCTGAATCTTACCGCCCGGACACCTATTTAAAGCGCTTTATGAAATCTCTGGGAGAAATCCGCTAAGCAATCCCTGAAGGTGTTTTTGCTTGATATGAAAGTTGCCGCTCTGATATAGTCGGGCGGCTTTTTTGGTCTATTGACATATCCAGAGAGGAGAGTCTTTGTGAAGAGAGAAATGTCCTCCGGCACCAGCGGTCTTACGCTCCGCACCAAGATGGTCCTTCTGTCTGCTTCGGCCTTTGCAGGCATCCTGCTGGTCACGGCGATCAGCCTGATCCTGATGAGTGAAGTTCGCATTGGCGGCGCCGCATATAAAACCATCGCCAACGACAAGGACGCTCTCGAAAATATCGCGTTGCTGAAGTCCGACCTTTACCAGATCAGCTACGATGTGCAGAGATTTATGCTGGAAGCGGATAAGATCGTTGCTGACAAGGTTGCCACAAATATCAAAAACAGGACCGCCGATATCGATCAGAAATTTGAAGTCGGCCTCAGGCTGGCTGATGCCCAAGCCAGGCGGGATGTTATCAACAAGACCAATGCCATCTGGAAGGAATATAAAAAAACTTTGCTGGACGATGTCTTGACGGCCGCCAGTCGTGGAGATATTTACGGAGCCAGCAATCTGATGTCCGGGATTCAGGCAGAGCGCTTTAACGCATTCAGTACCGCCGTGGCTAAACTGGTTGAAACCATACGCCGGGATGTCACAGCGACCGAAGAAGAAGTGTCCGGGATGGTTCTCAACAAAATAATCGTGGCCGGTTTTGTGATACTGGCTGCAATTGGTATGATAACACTTTTTTCCTTCCTGGTTACCCGCTCAATTACCGGACCACTGATTGCTTGTGTTGATTTTGCCCGCAGCGTAGCCAACGGTCGGCTGGATACCCGTCTGCAGGTTGCCGGAGGGGGGGAAATCGCCGAATTGGCCGTTGCGATGAATACGATGGCAGAGAGTTTGAGCAGCATGGTTTCACGTGTAAATACGGCATCCGAAGTGCTGACGTCCATCGACAACAACATCGAAAAAGCGGCCAGGCAGGTTGTCAGCTCTGCACAACTGCAGGAAAAGTCGGTCAAGGAAACATCCCAGGCGGTTGTACAGATAAAGGAATCGGTTCGTGAAGTTTCTGAAGGTGTTGACCAGCTTTCAGCTTCGGCCGGCGAAACGGCATCATCGACTCTTGAAATGGCCGCCAGCATTGAAGAGGTTGCGATGAGTGCCGAAAAGCTTGGCGGCGCGGTTGAGGAGGTAAGCTCCTCTATCACCGAAATGGCCTACTCGATCAAGGAAATCGGGGGCAGCATCGTTAACCTTTTGGATGCTTCCAGTTCGACCGCTTCGTCGATTGCAGAGATGGATGCCACTATCAAACAGGTTGAGAAGAATGCCATGGATACATCGGCCATCTCCGAATCGGTCAGAAGCGATGCCGAGACCGGTAAAAAAGCGGTAGAGGAAGCTATCGCCGGCATGCAGGCGATCCGCATTTCATCGCAAATTACGGCCGAGGTCGTTGAAAACCTTTCGCTGAGAGCCAATGACATCGGCGCTATCCTTTCGGTTATCGACGAAGTTGCCGAACAGACCAATCTGCTGGCGCTCAATGCTGCCATTATTGCCGCTCAGGCTGGAGAACACGGCAAGGGTTTTGCCGTTGTTGCCGATGAAATTCGTGAGCTGGCCGAACGTACCAGCAGTTCCACTCGCGAAATTGCCGCGGTGATCAAGGGGGTTCAGGAAGACACCCGTCGGGCGGTGGATGCCATCAGCCAGGCCGAAAACAGCATTGCGGTGGGAGAAAAACTTTCGCAGCGTTCAGGAGCCGCACTGGAAAAGATCGTCACCGGCGTCAAACGCGCCAGTATCCAGGTCAGCGAAATTGCCAGAGCCACTGTTGAGCAGGCGCGGGGCAGTCACTGCATCAAGGAGGCCATGGAAAGTGTCGAGGAAATGGTTGGACATATCGCCAATTCGGCCCGAGAACATTCACATGGCACCGATTTGATCACTTCGGCGGTTGAACGCATGAAAGATCTAACCAACCACGTGCGTATTTCCACTCGTGAACAGAGTCGTGCCAGCAACCTGATCGCGCGCTCGACTGAAGATGTTACCTCAATGGTGGATCACATTCGGGATGCCTGCCGAACCCAGGTTGAGAGCAGTACACTGATTTCCACGTCGGTCAACAACATTCAGGCATCCACAGCTGCCAACAGTCATGCCGCTACGGTCATGGATTCTGCTGTAACGGGGCTGTCTCGTCAGATTGACCTTCTTGAGAAGGAGATGGCCGGCTTCAAAATCTGAGGCCGGCTTGCGAAAACATTATGAACAGGCTTGCCAAACGTTTTACAGAACTTAAGCAACAGCATGCCAAGGCGTTGGTGACTTTTATCACCGCCGGTGATCCGGATCTTACCCACACGGAAGAGATGATTTGTCTGCTGGACAAAGCCGGCGCTGATATTGTTGAGCTTGGGATGCCTTTTTCGGATCCTATGGCGGACGGTCCAACCATCCAGCTCTCTTCGGAACGGGCCCTGGCGGCGGGGACTACCCTGGCCGGTGTTCTGGCATCGGTCAAAAAGGCCCGGCTCCATTCACAGGTACCGATTGTCCTGATGGGGTATCTCAATCCGGTGCATGCTTACGGTTATGAACGGTTTTGCCGGGATGCCGCAGATGCCGGAGTGGACGGGGTTCTGCTGGTTGACCTGCCGCCCGAGGAATCGGATGAGCTGCTCCCCTACGCCATTATGTACGGGCTTGACATCATCTTTCTGCTGACGCCAACATCCGATTCGGCGCGGATAAAAAGAGTAAACCAACTGGGCAGAGGATTTATCTATTATGTCACGGTGACCGGCGTTACCGGTGCCCGTCAGGTTGTCTCGGAGTCCCTGTCGACCGAACTGGCAAACGTAATGAAAAATGTCCGGCTGCCGGTTATGGCCGGCTTTGGCATATCAACTCCCGAGCAGGCTGCCGATGTGGCTGCCTTGGCTGATGGAGTCGTGGTCGGCAGCACTATTGTCAAGTTATTCGAAAAGTATTCCGGTCAGCAGCTGAAGCTTGAGCTTGAGCAGTTCGTAGGTTCCTTGAAACAGGCTGTTTCCGGGTAGTTGAACAAACTTGACAGCACCTGGTAATTCTGTTACCTAACTTTTTTAATATTAATCAATATTTTTAGGATTGCGAAAGTCACGAGGCCACCCATGAGCTGGTTTAGCAAAGGAAGAACCGGGGTAGAAAAATCCGACGGCAAGAAGGTCAAGTTTCCCGAGGGGATGTGGATCAAGTGTCCGGGCTGCTCCGAGACAGTTTTGAGCAAGGAGATTGAGGCCAACCTTCAGGTCTGCCCCAAATGCGGCTACCACTACCGCATCTCTGCCCGCAAGCGTCTTGAGGCGCTGCTGGATGGCGGCACATGGCAGGAGTATGATGCCGATATCACGTCCGTAGATTTTCTTGAATTCAAAGATGCCAAGAGTTACCAGGATCGTATTGATGCCGCCCTTTCCAAGGGGGGCTCAAAGGATGCGGTCATCTGCGTGGAAGGTACCATTGAGGGACTGAACGTTCAGGTTTCCTGCTTCGATTTCTCCTTCATGGGCGGCAGTATGGGGAGTGTCGTTGGCGAAAAGATAACCCGCTCCATCGAACGCGGTCTGCAAAAGAACCAGCCGGTTATTATCATCTCTGCTTCGGGCGGAGCACGCATGCAGGAGAGTATTCTGTCTCTGATGCAGATGGCCAAGACCTCCGCTGCTCTGGCAAAGCTGAAAAATGCCGGAATTCCCTTCATATCACTGCTGACTGACCCGACTACCGGTGGTGTCACCGCCAGTTTTGCGATGCTGGGAGATGTCAATATTGCCGAGCCCAAGGCGTTGATCGGTTTTGCCGGTCCGAGGGTCATAGAGCAGACCATCCGCCAGAAGCTCCCGGAAGGTTTCCAGCGCGCCGAGTATCTGCTGGATCACGGTATGGTGGATGCGATAATTCCCCGCCTCGAAATGCGTCAGAAACTGGCATCCATTTTGAAAATGCTGCATCATCCTGCTGCTGCCTGAAATGTCTTTGGCAGCTGTGCTGGAGAAATTGTATACCCGTCGGCGCTTTGGCATACGGCCGGGCGTCGACAGGGTAAGCACACTGCTGGCGCGTCTTGGCAATCCCGAGAAAAAATTCCGCACTGTCCACGTTGTCGGCACAAACGGCAAGGGATCCACATCAGCCTTCCTCTCTTCCATACTTGCGCAGGCAGGTTACCGTACCGCCCAGTTCAGCTCTCCCCATCTGGTACGATTCAGCGAGCGTTTCAGAATAAATGGTGACGAATATCCGGCTGACAGGTTGGCCGACCGTCTGGAAACTGTTCTGAATGCTGCACCGGATGAGGCTACCTTTTTCGAGATCACCACGGCTCTGGGCGCCCTTGTTTTCAGTGACGAAAATATTGAAATCGCGGTGATTGAAGCCGGCATGGGAGGTCGCTCCGATGCCACGGCCGCCCTGACCGGCGAGATGACGATCATTACCCCGATCGCGCTCGATCATGCCGAGCATCTGGGAACCACGCTGTCTGATATCGCCAGGGAAAAAACCGGCATTATCGAGCCCGGCACTACCGTCGTCTGTGCCGATCAAGCCGATGAAGTGCTTGCGGTGGTCCGACATCAAACGCTTCTCGGCAATAATCCTCTACACTGTTTCGGCAGGGATTTCTCAGTCACCTGGAACAGTGCCGGAAAACTGGATTATTCCGGTATCAATATGATGCTGACCGGGCTTGTTCCAGGTATAGCCGGACACTACCAGGGGCAGAACGCCGCTCTGGCGGTGGCAGCGGCCGAGTTGCTGGCTTCCGGAGGAAGCGCGGTCTCCGCGACGGCTATCGAACTGGGAATATCTGCTGCATACTGGCCGGGGCGCCTGGAACTGATACCCGGAACGCCCCCGCTGCTGCTGGACGGCGCCCACAATCCTGCCGGAGCGGCGGCTCTGGCCGAGGCACTGGCCGGCTATCCCCGTAAGCGCCTTCTGCTGGTAACCGGCGTCTGCGCAGACAAGAACGTGGATCAGATATATGCTCCCTTGATGCCGCTGGTTGACTTGATTTACACCGTGACACCGGATGTCGAGCGGGGTCTGCAGGATAAGGAACTCTCGCGCTTCTTTGCAGACAATGGCCTTGCAGCCAGGCCTTGCGGTACGGTTGTTGACGGTATTCGCGCAGCACGAAACGATGCAGGACCGGGAGATATGATTCTGGTGTGCGGTTCGCTTTTTGTCGTGGGCGAAGTCAAGGCCTGGCTTGAAAATCGTCCCTATACCGGCATCCGAGGCTGACATCTGATATGAAAATTTTATCCACTCTGCTATATCTGCTGTTGGTCCTGATCGTAACGGCTTTACCTTCCCTTGGCGCCGAAGCACCAGCACTAGCACCACCGGATGAAAACATCCATATCAAGGCTGATACTATGACTCAGGGTCCGGTCGCCGGCGAGGTTACTGCCAGCGGCAACGTGGTCATGACCTGGCAGGGTTTAAGCCTTGCCGCAGACCATGCCCGATATGACAATACGACCCATGTTCTGTTCGCCGACGGCCACGTTGTCCTTACAAAGGGAAACGATGTCATGAAAGGCGAATCGTTCACGATGAACCTGGAGAGCGGTCGGGGCGAGATGGACAAGGCGGTCATTTCGGTGCCGGAATCGAACTTTTCCGTGACCGGCGAAAAAATTGTCCGCTTGAACGAAAGTCAATACGAAGCAACCGAGACAGAGATTACCACCTGTGACCTGCCGGACCCGAGCTGGAAATTCGGAACAAGTGCGCTAAAGGTAAATACAGCGGGCTACGCCACCGGCCGCAACATCATCTTCTACATCAAGGATATTCCGGTACTGTATTTCCCCTGGATCGCGTTTCCGGCCAGCCGCGATAAAAAATCCGGTCTGCTGTTTCCCCGATTTGCCCAATCGAGTTCCCGCGGTTATCAGGTGAGCATTCCGCTATACCTGGTTATTTCACCCAGCCAGGATGTGCAGGTCGACCTGGACCTGATGTCCAAGCGCGGCGCAGGTGTCGGCCTGGACTATCGATATATACGTGTTCGCGGCAGTGAAGGACGGTTTGGCGGGTACCTGATCCATGATCAGTCGCTGAACCTATGGCGCGGGCAGATCGGCGAAAGCCACCGGGAGATATTCTCGCCCGACATGAACCTGCGGGTGGATATCAACTACACCACTGACCGGACATTCCTGACTGACTTTGGCGTAAAGAGTGGCGATTACAATCGACAGGCAAATAACTCCCTCATAAACGTGTTGAAGACCTGGCAGCATTATGCTGCCGCCGGTTACCTGAGCCAGACCGGCGATCTTTACGCCAAAGACAATCGGGCCACACTGCAGACGCTGCCGGCCCTGGAAGTTGCCGGGGTGCGGCAACCCGTTTTCAAGACTCCGCTCTATTTTGATATAGATGCCTCCCTTGCCAATCTGTACCGCGAAACCGCCCCCAGCGGTCAACGGGCACACCTGTTTCCCCGTGTGACCTACCAGCGGTCGCTGGACGGCTATCTGCATGCCTCCCTCTTTGCCGGATTGCATGTCAGGGGTTATGCCACCGACAAGCGAGACATCAACAGCCCTGTCAAGAGCAGCGATGGCGACCTTCTGCCGGAAGCTAGCGCGCGCGTATCGACATCTTTGACGCGAGTTTATGATGCTGGTGGCGATGTACTCAAGAAGATCCGGCATGAAATCGTGCCGGAAGTAAGCTACAGTTACCTGCCGGAGCGTTCCCAGGAGCATCTTCCGTTCTATGATTATACCGATCGTATGGTCTGGCAGAATATGCTCGGTTTCTCGGTCACCAGTCTGATTAACGGCAAGTTTGTCAGTGGAGAGACCAGCGAGTACCGGGAAATATCCCGCCAGAAGCTTTCGCTCGGCTATAGCATTGAAGGGGGCCGGCGGGATCTGTTGACGCTGGTTGACACGCAGAACTCCTCCTGGAGTGACCTGATCCTGGAAAGCGACACCTGGCTGAACAGGAACATGCGCCTGACGTTTGATTCACGCTATAACCTGTACGACAAACGTTTATCGACGCTCGCATTGGGTGTCGATGCGGACGACCGCAAGGGGAATTCAATCGGAGCGGGCTATCATATGGCCCGCGATCAGGTGGAATATCTGGAAGGACACCTATCTACCAAACTGCTGAAGCCGTTCAATCTTTCCTATACAGCCCGCTATTCATTTGATCGCGGCGATTTTCTTGATTCGGTCTACTCCGTCGAATACCGCCATAAATGCTGGAGCATCCACGTAGCGATCCACCAGCGCCCCGACAATCAGTCCTATTCGTTTGGTTTCAATCTGGCGGGTGTGGGCGGGATCTAGCTGACAACCGTACTTCTTCCGCAGATGCCGTATCGTGAAAATCAAGGATCGTACTCCAGCAGAAAAAGCTGCCGTTTGTAACTAGCTACAATTTCAGTCAAATCGCCAGCCAGAATACTTCTGCGAAGCGGGGCGATGAATTGTCTCAAAAAGCGGCGATCACTTCGCCGGAGCGGTGTGTTGCTGCAGCCGATGCGTGCCGGAATATGAACGGTTCCCAGTGTAAAACGGCTGACAGATTGCACCAGACAGGGGTTGAGCACAATCAGGCTGTCGCGAACTTTCAAGTGCGGATCTGCGGTCTGCCTGCCGAGATACAGTACGAAGTTGCCGGGAGAGCGGCGCTCTTTTTCAAGCAGTCGCAGTCGCTCGATCTCCTCCGGTACATTTTCAATTGCGCCCGGGTGTGCGAAAAGCAGCGGTTGCAAACCGGCTTGAGCGATCATTTCCAGCAGCTCGTCCACGCGGTAGGTATGTACGCGCGGATGCAGCAGCGCATCGGCTAGGCCGGAGTCGGTCGCGGTTTCATCGGCGGCGGCCAGGTAGCTGGCCAGCCGCGATCCTGGTCTGGCCCTCTGCAGAAGTTTCCTGACGTCATCCGGTTTGCGTATCTTCAGCAGCTGCAAGGCGTGCCGGATGGCTTCTTCCTCCCGTCTGGCATAGCGGCTGTAAAGCATGATCCGCATGATACCGCCCGGCATGAGATGTTCCGCTAGGCTCTTCAGGCCGGCCAGAGGGTCGCTGAGATGGTGCAGAACACCGTAAGAGTCGATCAGGCCGTAACTTCCGGCGATTGAATCGCGATCCAGCAGATCTCCGCAACGATAAAGAATATTTCTGCATCCATGCAGCAGGCAATGCAGACGGGCCCTCTTCAGGCTGCTCTCCGAGAGGTCAAGCGCGGTGATGACGGCCGTCGGGTTTGCGATCGAACAGGGGTAGGGTGCAAATGTTCCGCATCCGGCAATCAGTATGTTGCGGGTGGCAGGTGGCGGCAGGCTTCGGTTGAAGCGGATCCAGAGCGCCTCAAGGTTGAGGGCGTAAGTGTCGCAGCGCCGAACCGAGGCGAGCAGCGGATAGTGTGGATAGGGATAACTCTGATAGTGTCTTTGTACCGGATTGGACATGCCGCACTGTAGCAGGATGCCGCGCGGCTTTCAACTGCAGGAAAAAAGAGAGCCCCTCCTGTATCGGGAGGGGCTCTTGTATGAAAAGTATCCGGGCCGCTTACTTTTTGAAGGTTGCATCCTCCACTATGGCGGCATACTTGTAGCCTCCGCCAAAGTCCTTATCCTTGGCAAGAACGCCGCTCATGGTTACGACATCGCCCACCTCGACCATGTCTTTGGATGTACAGACCAGATTGTGGTTTCCGGCCGACTGTGAGCCGGTTCCATCCTGAATGTGAATCCAGTTTTTGCCCATGATCTGGGCCGATACCTTGACGACCTTGCCCCTGATGACGACCTTCTTCTTGTTCAGTTTTGCGCTGTTTGCAAAAGCCTCCTGAACCGTTGCCGCATTGGGACCGGTTGCCTTGGATACAGATATCTTGGAATCCTTGGCGGCTGTGGCGCCTTTGCTGCCGGGAGAGGCGGCCTTGTCTTTGGACGGTTCGGCCGCCGTGCCTTTTGCCTGCGCAT
>JACMKN010000005.1 GCA_014380135.1 Deltaproteobacteria bacterium | reverse complement strand
TACAGGGAGGTGGAGGTTTCCCCTTCCAGACCGTAGACCCAGTAACCGGACTTCTTCATAGCCTCCAGCGTCTGGGCGACGTTGGTGACCATCGCCACCGGAATCGTCTCCACCGCACCGGCCGAAGCCTTCTCGGCTGCGGCGGTGATGCCGCAGGCGCGGTCCTTGGGAATGATGACGGCATTTGCTCCGGCGCAGGCCGCCGAGCGGATCAGGGCCCCCAGATTGTGGGGGTCCTGGATCCCATCCAGCACCAACAGAAAGCCGGTTGAACCGGATTGACCGATCGAGGCCAGCAGATCGTCCAGATCGGCGTATAAGTAAGGCTCCACCTCCAGAGCGATGCCCTGGTGGTGCGAAGAGGCGCACATCTTGGTCAGGTCGATCTTCTCGCGACGATGAACCGCAACGCCCCGCTCCTCGGCCAGCCGTATGATGCTTTCCACGCGGTGATCGCTGGCGTTGGTCTGCACATACAGGTTATAGGCCCCGCGGGTACCTTTCAGCGTTTCCTTGACCGGGTTTACACCGAATAACAGTTCGCCTTTCATATTGCACCCGCCACTATCTCTTCGGCAATCAAGCGGGCCGCCTCGGCCGGTTCGGCCGCCCTGGCGATCGGTCGGCCGATCACCAGATAGTCGGCCCCGGCCTGGATGGCGTCAGCTGGGGACATGATCCGTTTTTGATCGTCCACTGCCGCGAACGAGGGGCGCACCCCCGGTGTCACAATCAGGAAGTCGGGACCGCAGGCTTCGCGGATCAGCCCGATTTCAAGCGGAGAAGCCACCACGCCGTCCATGCCGGACTCTTTTGCCAGTCTGGCCAGACGCAGCACCATATCCGGCACCGAATGTTCGATCCCGACCTGTCGCAATGTTTCCACCGTGGACGAGGTCAGAATAGTCACCGCCAGCAGCCTGGGTCGTTCGGCATCACTGAACGATTTCCGCACGGCATTGGCGGCGGTTTCCATCATCTCGGCTCCACCCAGGGCGTGCAGGTTGGCCAGCTGTACGCCCAGTCCGGCCGCCGCAAGCATGGCCTGGGCCACCGTGTTGGGGATGTCATGATATTTCAGATCAAGAAAGACCTGTCCGCCATGGCGTTGAACGGCTTTGACCGCTTCCGGACCGCAGGAGGTGAACAACTCCTTGCCGACCTTGAACAGGCCGACTTTTCCGGACAGCAGTTCCGCCCAACGGTCGATGTCGCTCAGCTCTTTGACATCCAGGGCGAATATGATTTTTTTGCAGGCTTCTTCTGTTTTCATAGAGTTCTCATTTCATGAAGTCCACTGCAGCTGCAGCGATGCCTTCGGAATCAATGCCAACATCCTTGCGCAGCTGGGCCTGGCTGCCCTGCTCGATATAGTGGTCCGGAATACCCAGCCGCTTGACCTTCACATTCTGGAGATTGTTGTCGTAGAGCAGTTCCAGCACGGCACTGCCGAATCCGCCCTGCAGGGCATTCTCCTCGACGGTCATGACATGGCCGGTTCTACGGGCGACGGAAAGTATCAGCTCGACATCCAGCGGCTTGACAAAGCGCGCATTGACGACGCCGGCGGCAATCCCCTTCTGGCGGAGAATCTCCGCAGCTTCCAGAGCTGGATAAACCGTGGCGCCTACAGCGATAATGGTCAGGTCTTTTCCGTCCAGCAGCTCTTCGCCCCGGCCGATCTCCAGCGTTTTGAGTTCGCTGTCCAGCTCCACGCCGTATCCGGCTCCGCGCGGATAGCGCAGCGCCATCGGGATGCCGGAATAGACCGCGGTTTTGAGCATATGGCGCAGTTCGTTTTCATCCTTGGGCGCCATCAGTGTCATATCGGGCAGATGCCGCAGGAAGGAAAGGTCAAAGACACCATGGTGGGTCGGTCCGTCGTCCCCCACCAGACCGGCACGGTCCATCGCAATCGTGACCGGCAGTTTCTGCAGGCAGATGTCATGGAAGACCTGGTCATAGGTACGCTGGACGAAGGTCGAATAGATGGCTGTTACCGGCCGGAAACCATCGGCGGCCATTCCGGCCGCAAAAGCCATGGCATGCTGCTCCGCAATACCCACATCGAAAAATCGCTCCGGAAAACGCCTTGCAAATCCGTTCAGGCCGGTGCCGTCCGGCATGGCGGCCGTGATGGCCACTATCTTGGGATCCTCTTCCGCCAACTTCACGATCGTTTCGCCAAAAACATCGGTGTACGACTTGGCTGCGGATTTGGCAGCCCCTTTACCGGTGGCGATGTCAAAGGTTCCGACACCATGGTACTTGTCGGGGGTATCCTCGGCAAATTTGTAGCCCTTGCCCTTGGTGGTCATGACATGCACCAGCAGCGGCCCGTCCAATTCATTGATATTATTAAAGACTTCCACCAACTGGATCAGATCGTGACCATCCAGCGGTCCCAGGTAGTCGAAACCCAGCGCCTCGAACAGAGAACCGGGGGTCAGAAAACTCTTCAGTGAATTTTCGGCGCGGCGCGCAAAGTGGAGGATGTCAGTGCCGATGGCCGGGATACTCTTCAACAAACCCTGCATCTCTTTTTTTAGATCACGGAAATAGCGGCCGGTCATCTTGCGGGAAATGAACGAGGAAAAAGCGCCCACGTTTTTGGAAATGGACATCTCGTTATCGTTCAGGATCACGATCAGATCTTTTTTGAGGTGACCAGCCTGATTGAGCGCCTCAAAAGCCATGCCGCCGGTCAGCGAACCATCACCGATCACCGCTATGGCGTGATTTTTGGAACCTGACAGGTCGGCAGCCGCCGCCATGCCCAGGCCAGCCGATATGGATGTGGAGGAATGCCCGACACCGAAGGCATCATGCTCCGACTCGGAGCGTTTCGGAAATCCGGAAATACCTTTGTATTGGCGCTGGGTATGAAACAGGTCCCGCCGCCCGGTCAGAATTTTATGGGTGTAGGCCTGGTGCCCCACATCCCAGATGATTTTGTCAAAGGGGGAATCGAAGCAGTAATGCAGGGCGATGGTCAACTCCACCGTCCCCAGGTTCGAACCCAGATGGCCACCGGTGCTGGAAACCGTCTCCAGCAGGAACTGACGGATTTCTTCAGCCAGCAGCGGAAGCTGTTCCGGTTTCAGTTTTTTAAGATCCGATGGTGAATTAATATTTTCGAGCAACATAAATAATACCTCTTTTCTTCAAAACCTAAGCCGGACAAGCCGGAACAAACAGAAAATATCAAACGTAGCCGTTCTGCCGGAACCACTCCACCGCCCTGACCAAGGCGTCCCTGATCGGCATCTGTGGTAATCCCAGTTCCCGGATCGCTTTCGACGAGTCAAAATACATGAACTTGGCGGCCATCTGCACCCCCGCCAGCGGAATCAGCGGTTCTCTGCCGGTTATGCGAGACAGACCCTCGTTAAGATAGGCAGCCAGCAGAATCGGTGTATAGGGCAGGCGGATCTTGGGCGCCGATAATCCGGAAATGTCCTGCAGCAGATTAAATATATCCCGCAAGGTCAGATTGGCGTTTCCCAGGATGTACTTCTGGCCGACAATCCCTTTCTGCTCGGCCAGTATGTGTCCGCGGGCACAATCCTCAACTGCAATGATGTTGAGTCCGGTGTCCAGATATGCCGGCATCTTGCGCTTTAAAAAATCGACAATAATCTTGCCGGTGGGAGTCGGCTTGATATCCCTGGGGCCGATGGGAGTGGAGGGATTGACAATCACCAGCGGCAAACCGCGCGCAACAAACTTCTCCGCCTCACGCTCGGCCAGAAACTTGCTCTTTTTATAGGGCCCGACCATGTCGTCAAACAGGACCGGCGCGGTTTCACTGCCCGGCCGGCCATCCCCCGGATTACCAAGTGTCCCGACACTGCTGGTGTAGACCACCCGTGAAAGGCCATTCTGCAACGAAGCTTCCAGGATGGCGACCGTGCCGTCCACATTGATGCGGTACATTTCCTCCGGGTTACGTGTCCAGAGCCGGTAATCGGCCGCGGCATGATAAAGGACATCACATCCCTTCAACCCCCGCCGCAGGCTCTCATGATCCAGCAGATCACCCTTCCACAATTCAACATCCAGCCCGTTCAGGTTGGCTGTGTCGGCGTTGGCCCGTACCAGAACGCGCACTTCGCGACCTTCCTTGAGCAGTTCCCTAACAATGCTTGCGCCTATAAAACCGGTGGCACCGGTCACAAATGTCTTCATATATAAATGGGGAAAGCCCCGAACATAAAAAGATCGGGGCTTTGTTGTTTTAAAAAGGCCCTGGGGCCCACTGGCAGCCTACGCTTTTTCGGCACTATCGGCAGTCAATCGGCGGAATTTGCCAAGGGCGGTCAATGGAAAACAGTTTCGGTAGATGTGATACTTGATCATGAAAAATTTGGGGAAACCGGTGCCGGTAAAAGCATCTTCATCCCAAGTGCCATCCTGTTTCTGAGTCGAGAGCAGGTATTCAATACCCCGGGCAGCGGCATTGGAGTTGGCCTCTCCAGCTGCAAAGAGGGATAACAGCACCCAGGCGGTCTGGGAGGCAGTACTCGCCCCGCAGCCCATCAAGGAACGGTCCAGATAAGATTCGCAGACCTCGCCCCAGCCGCCATCCAGGTTCTGCTTGGACTTCAGCCAGTTGACCGCTTTCCTGATGTAGGGCTGTGACATATCCTCGCCGATCGCCTGCAGACCACACAGCACCGACCAGGTGCCGTAGATGTAGTTGACACCCCAGCGTCCAAACCAGGGACCTTCCGGCTCCTGCTCCCTTTTGATGAAATCCAGAGCCCTGGCAGCTGCCGGATGGCTTTGCGGATACTTGAAATTGCCCATCACCTCCAGCATGCGGCCGGTCAGGTCGGCCGTGGGCGGGTCAATCAGCGCCTCCAGATCGGCAAAAGGGATCTTGTTCAGCAGATGCTTGGTATTGTCCTTGTCAAAAGCCGCCCAGCCGCCGTTTTTGCTCTGCATGCCGAGACACCAGGCGATGCCGCGCTTGATGGCCTGTTCCTTGTGCTTCTTGTCACGGACCTTGATGTCCTTGATGGCCAGCATGACAAAACCGGAATCATCCACATCCGGATACCAGTCATTCAGGAATTCGAAAGCCCAGCCGCCCGGCTCCAGTTCCGGCGCCTTGACCTGCCAGTCCCCCTTGCGGCGAATCTCCAGATCCAGCAGCCACTGGGTCGCCTTGGTCAGGGACGGGTGGTCGGTCGGAACCCCGGCCTCCTGCATCGCCACCAGCACCAGCGCAGTGTCCCATACCGGAGAAATACAGGACTGCAGCAGCAGACTGTCCTCATCCTCAATACAGTAATTGGCCAGCGCTTCCAGCCCCTTGGCAACGGCAGGATGGTCATTGGCATAGCCCAGGCAATTCAGCGCCAGGATCGCATTGAGCATGGCCGGTTGGATGCCTCCCCAGTCACCGCTGGATTCCTGGTGTTCCAGAATCCACTGTTCCGCGATTGCAATCGATTGTTTCTTATAGGGCCTGATCGGTGACGACTCATAGATCTTCAGCAGATGATCGGCGCCGATGAAGAAGTTTTTCCAGGTCAGAATCCCGTCTTCCCGCGAAAAGGTGTAGTCGGTCGGTCGCGGCGGACGCACAAAAAGTTCCTGGACCCGCGCATTGGGGGGCAGCTTGCGAACCGGCTTTTCCGACATGACCACCGAAAGCGGGATGATCGTTGCGCGGGCCCAGCTTGAAAATTCGTACATATTGAAATAGGCCCAGTCGGGCAGCAGCATCAGTTCGACCGGCATGGAGGGAACGCCCAGCCAGGAGAATTCTCCGAACAGCGCCAGAAATATCTTGGTAAAGACGCGGGCTTTAAGAATACCACCCTTGGCAAGTATGAATTCGCGCGCCTTGAGCATTTCGGGACAGTCGGCGGAATAGCCGGCCAGCTTGAGCGCAAAATACGCTTCAATCGTCGCGGAAAGTTCCCCGGCGCCGCCCTGCCAGATGGCCCAGGAGCCGTCTTCGGTCTGTTTGGAGAGGATGTTCCTGGCCATTTTCCGTTCACGGATCTTGTCAACCATGCCCAGAAAATGGAACAGCATGATATATTCGGACGTGATGGTTACGTTGGACTCAAGCTCCGCCCACCAGTAGCCGTCCGGCAACTGCTCTCTGAAAAAGAAATCCCGGGTTCTCTCGATGGCCTTGTCGAGCGGATCTTTGGCATCGCCAACCATCTTTTTCCATATTGAGGGAGGGAGATGATGTACCTTTCCGGCTGATTTTTTTACGGTTTCAATGACCGGCGCGGCCGTCTCGGAATTAAATGATGTCAGGGCGGTTGATATCGGATATTTACTGGAACTCATTCACAAAACTCCTCGCGCGGTCATGGGATAACCGCGTGCAAAAAGGTTACACAGAGCTAAAGTGAGTTTTCATACCACATAACCGGCAAAGAGTATATTGTTTTTCATATTTTCGACACTCAATTGCAACAAAGCGGGATAAATCAGCGAATTGAGATTTGCCTCTGCCGCATCCGGTATGCTATACAGGACAACAGTTTATCACCTTGCAGTTATCAGGAGTCCACCCACACCATGTTGACCGGAAAACAGAAACGCCATTTGCGTGCCCTCGGGCACAAATTGAAACCCCTCATCCAGATCGGCAAAAAAGAAATCGAGACAGCTCTGATCGACGAAACCAACGCGTCCCTTGACCATCATGAACTGGTCAAGGTCAAGCTGCTTGAAAGCTGCCTGCTTGACAAACACGAGGCATCCGGGACACTGTCCGAAGCCTGCCAGGCCGAAGTAGCCCAGATCCTGGGCAAGACCTTCCTGCTCTACCGCCCCGCCAAGACGCCTGTCATCATCCTGCCGGCCGCCGATAAACCGGACAAAGCCGCCAAGGCATGATTTTAAGGTCCGTTCTGTTCGATCTTGACGGCACGCTGGTGGACTCACTGGAGGACCTGACCGATGCCGTCAATCATGTCCGACAGCAGTTCATTCTGCCGCCGCTGGCAACCTCCGCGGTAAGCATGCTGATCGGCAAGGGAGCCCTTAATCTGCTGCAACGGGCTTTGCCAACCTGCAGCAGCACTGAGATCGAGCGTGCCCTGCAGCTGTTTCTTGACTACAACGCAGCACACATCGTTGACAAAAGCCGGCTCTATCCCGGAGTCAGGGAGATGCTGGAGGTCTTGCAGAACAGGGGGGTCCGCCTGGCCGTGGTCTCGAACAAGAGCGAGTCCCTCAGCAGGCTGATCCTGAAGTCACTGGGGATCCACGACTGCTTTGAAAGCATCTCAGGCGGCGATACCTTTCCGGAGAGCAAGCCCTCCCCGCTCCCGCTGCTGCGCGTGATCGAACAGCAGGGCGTTGCGCCGCAGGAGTGCCTCATGGTCGGTGACAGCATCAATGACATTCAGGCCGGCAATCTGGCCGGCATGGCGACGGTCGGCTGCAGCTGGGGTTATGGCAGCAGTGAGGAGTTGAATCACTCCGTTTTCATTGCGGACTCGTGCGATGACCTGCTCAGAACGATAATGGAACTGGAGATGGCGTCGTGAAGGGCTGGAGCGGAAACATCCTCAGGGTTGACCTGACCAGCGGATCTTATGCCAGGGAGCAGATCCCCCGCCAGCTGCTGGAAGAATACCTGGGGGGGCGCGGTCTGGGAGTGCGCCTGATGCGCGACCATTTCCATCTGGACCCCTTTGACCCGGCCATGCCGTTGATCTTCGCGGTCGGCCCGTTGTGCGGCACTTCGGCGCCCACCGCCGCCAGAATGTCGGTTGTCTCACGCTCCCCACTGACCGGCACGATCTGCGACTGTTCCGCCGGAGGGCGCTTTGCCTGGCGGCTGAAGGCCAGCGGCCTGGATGCGCTTTTTATCACCGGAAGAAGTCCGGGGCCGGTGACGTTGGCGATTTGCGGGGACAAGGTTGAAATCATACCGGCCGATACACTGTGGGGCTGTAATGTTTCCAGCACCGTGGCAGCACTGAACGAACGGGGCTGCGTGGCGGCCATCGGGCCGGCCGGTGAAAACGGTGTCCTCTTTGCCAATATCATGACCGGAGAAGGCAACTCAGTGGGTCGTGGCGGCCTGGGAGCCGTGATGGGCAGCAAGAATCTCAAGGCGCTGACGATCAATGGTGGCCAAAAAACAGAATTAGCCGATCCGGAACTGTTCGATAAGGCCCGCCGGGACGTAATCAGGCTCTTCAAAGCCTCGCCGGTCATCTTCGGCCCCCTGGGCATCGCCGAATTTGGGACACCGGTATTGGTGGACCTGATGGCCCAGCGCCGCATGGCCCCCACCGCAAACTTCCGGAAAACATTCTTCGAATCCTCCGGGCACTACTCCGGTCCGGCGCTGAAAGCGGCCTGCGGGGCCAAGAAAGACGGCTGCTACGGCTGCCCGATCCAGTGCAAAAAGTCGTCGGCGGAGGGCGTGCATCTGCCGGAGTACGAGACCGCCTCGCACTTCGGGGCGCTCAACAACATCGACGACCTGCACAGCATCGTTGCATCCAACCAGCTCTGCAACGAACTGGGACTGGACACTATCAGCGCCGCCGTCACCCTGTCAGCCTGGGGTGAAATCAGGGGGCGCTTCCCGACAGCCTCCGAAATACCTGAACTTTTAATGGCAATTGCTGCCAGGCGTGGTGACGGGGAACTGCTGGCTCTCGGTTCGAGGCGTCTGGCGGAACAGCTGGGCAGGCCCGAGCTTTCGATGAGCGTTAAATCGATGGAGCTGCCGGCCTACGACCCGCGCGGCGCCTACGGCATGGCATTGGCGTACTGC
>JACMKN010000318.1 GCA_014380135.1 Deltaproteobacteria bacterium | reverse complement strand
CCGGATAACGGTTTCCGGCGCGCTTCTTTCGTTGACAAGGGCCAGGGGAGGTGCTATTTAAAATGCATTTTACCTGAAGATAAATATATCCTGCTCTCCGTGCGCCATAAAACTGCGTTGCCGGCCAGAAGAGGTCAACTAACGTGATTTCATTGAAATTGTGCCGCAATACACTCCTCCGTTTCCTGGTCGCACTGGTCATAATTTCATCTCTTGTCACTCCTCCCGCTTTCTGTCAGGAATCCGAGGACTCTCAGGTATTTATCTCTGGTTTTAATGCATATCAGCAGAAGGATTACGCCTCGGCCATCGAAAAAATGAATGAGGTGCTGCAAAAATACCCCGACTCCCCGCTCAGGGATATGGCCTTGTTCTGGCTTGCCAGATCTTATTTCAAGGCAGGCAACCTGCAGGAAGCCGCCCGCAATCTCTCCAGATTTTCCAAGGAATATCCAGATAATCCGCTTAAAGGCACTGTTGAGGAAGAGCTGCTTGCATTAACTGCCCGTTACGATAAGGGTGAAAAGCTGCCGGTTGGTTCGCCGCCGGCCAAGCAGCCTGACCGCCTGGCTGCTCAAAAGGAGAAAGCCGAGAAAGAACGCCTGGCTGCGGAAAAAGCTGAAGAGGCGAAACGCACCGCTGCCGTCGCCGAGGCCGCCAGTGTTGCCGCACTCGAGCAGGCTGCGGAAAAGGCTCTTGCCGAAAAGAAGGAGTTGGAGCGCATAGCCGCACTTAAACTTGATGCGGAGCGGTTGGAGAAAGAAAGAGCTGCCGAGCAGAAACTTGCGGCAGAAAAGAGTGAGCAGCAACGCCTGGAGAGTGAGAAGGGTGAACAACAACGCATTGCGCTGCTTAAGGCAGAAGAAGATCGAAAGGCTGCAGTACAAGCCGAACAACTGCGCCTGGAGAGAGAAAAAGCGGAGCAGATGCGCATTGCGGCTCTGAAACAGGATCAGGAGCGTATCGCTGCTACCAAGGCAGAAAATGAGCGTTTGGTCAGGGAAAAGTCTGAGCGCGAAAAAATCGCAGCCGAGCAGGCCGAGCAGCAACGGCTTGCTGCTCTTAAGCTTGAAAATGATCGGCTTGCCGCAGAAAAGGCCGAACAGGAGCGTGTCGCAAGCGTTGCGGCCGAGCAGACCCGCCTTGCGGCCGTCAAGGCCGAGGAAGAACGCAAAGCTGCAGTGAATCAAGCTGAGCAGGAACGGCTGGCACTTTTAAAGGCTGAAGATGCCAAGCAGGCCGCGGTTGCGGCAGAAACAGCGCGAGCTGCGGCATTGAAGGCTGAGGCCGAACGCAAATCTGCCGAGAAGGCCGCTCTTGATACTGAAACAGCCCGTCTGGCCGCTGCCAGAGCCGAGGAGTTGCGTTTGGCTCAGCAGCGTGTGGCGGAAGAGACAATCAAAAGGTCCAAGACGGTTTTTCGCGAGAAGGCGATTGAACAGTACAAATCTATTATTGAATCTTATCCTGGTACGCCCGCAGCAACGACTGCTGCAGCCAAGCTGCGTGAACTCGGCGTAGCCGTGGCCTTGCCGCCAAAGGTGGCAGAAGTTGAAGTGCTGCCGGAGAACGCCCAGGTACTGCGCCTTGAGGTGGCACAGTTCGCTGGTTTTGAATTCAATCTTTTGGCTCGTCCCGAAGCTTTCAATGTTGCCCGTCAGATCGGTGTCCCATTTGAAATTATCAATCGCGGCAACGGCAGCGATTCCTTCTCACTGGAATCGGCATTTCCGGCTGACTTCAGGGCAAGTTTTGCCGGAGCGGCATCACCAAGTCTCGCCATCAATCAGACGCCTGATTTGGCTCCCGGGGAGGCATTCAAAGGCATTATCAATCTGATTATCCCGGCTGCCAGTATCGATGGACTGCGAATTACCCATCCGGTCAAGGCCACATCGCATCTTATGGCAGAGGCCAGCCAGACGCGAGAAATTCGTCTGATTGCCTCGGCACCCCTGTTGAGAGCGGTGCTGAAATCGGATAAAACCCAGCCGTTACCTGGTGAGAAGATTGTCTATCGCATTGCCCTGCTCAATGTGGGCTCAACTGTTGCTGAGGACGTAACATTCAGACTGAACTTCCCTCCGCAACTGGAGCCAGTCGATTACTCGGCGGCTGGATTCAAGCAGGAAACTAAATCAGCCCTTGTACTTGAAGGTCTGCAGATAAAATCTGGTGAAAGTCGTGAACTGAGTGTTGTCTTTCAACTCAAGGAAGACTCCCTGGCCGGTCAGGAACTGGCTGTCAGAGCCGAGTTGGCCAATAACCAACTCAAAACATCTGCGGCTTTTATATCAAACCTGGCGTTTGTTCAGTCACAACGAGGTATTCTTGTCCGCACCGGACCGGAGCGCTTGCTGGTTGTACCCGGCCAGACAATCAGCGTACCGTTCATTATCACCAACACCGGTAATGTTCGTGAAAAATTCAAAATTGTATCGAATGTAAAAGGCGCTCAGGATGTAATCGTGTTTCACGACATCAATCGTGACGGCATTCGGCAGGCCAGCGAACCGGAGGTCAGTGAAATTGGGCCATTGGCCCCGAAGGAAGAAGCCAGTATTGTCATAGAGGTCAAGACTCCGAAAACTGCCATAGACAGTAGTGAAGGAAACGTGCTGCTGACATTCAGTTCCGAAGGAGAGCCGACTCGCTCTGCATCGGGATCAGCCAGATTCCTGTATTCCCGTCCGGTTCTTCAGTTGGCCATGGCGGGTCGCAATGGCAGACTCAAGCCCGGTGAAGTGGCATCCTTTGACCTGACAATTTCAAACAAGGGCTCGAATCTGGCGAAGATCGTAGAACTGCAGAGCACCTGGCCTGAACAGTTGGAACTTGTCGCTGCTGATCCTGCAAACAGCACCTTCACTAACGGGAACGTAACGTGGCGTTTCAAGGAACTGGGTGCGAACGAGAAACGCATCATCAAGGTTTCTTTCAGGGTTAAACCGGGTACTGGTGTGGGGACCAATATTCAGGTCAAAAATATTCTGACTTATGAAGACCAGATCGGGAACAGGTACTGAAATGACACTACCACCATTACGTCGTACGGCAGTTACAGTCCTGCTCTGTTCTCTGGCTCTTCCGGCCTGGGGCCAGCAATATTTTATTTATGAACCAAGGCCGGTAATCCAGGATGCAAAAGGGCAGACAAAAAATGGAATTCTGGTCAAAGAAATTCCGATTAAGGAGGGAGATACGCTGTACGATATTTCCCGTAAGTTCAGCGGACATGGGATGTATTATCCGCAGATACTTTTATTCAACGAAATAAAAAATCCCGACCTGATTCATACAGGGGACTCACTCAAAATACCATTGCCTCATGGCGAACCTCCGAGGGTACCGGCTTCAGCTGGTCGCGCGCATAAAAAAGTGCAGAAACACCCGCATAAAGCAGAAAGAAAGTCTCCCATCGGGGCTGTGCGGCCGCGAAAAAACCGTTTACCTGCGGCTGCTGTTAAAAAATCCGCTGAGAATCCTGCCGAACTGTCTTTGAGTGAATTGAAAAGGATAGGGGGCGGAACAGACAGAAAACCTGCAAAAAGCAGGAAATCGGCAGACAGGACCACCATTCAGAAAGGTGACGACCATCCATCTGCCGTTGCCCAACCCAGGGTCGAACCGACCCCGCAAAGCCGGGAAATTGCTGCACCGCGGTCGGCTGCCGCCGACACTGCCGCCCAGCAACTCTTTCAAAAAGCTGTCAAGGCGTACAAGCAGGATGATTGGCGTACTGCTTTGGAATTGTTTGACCGCTATCTTGCCGAAAACCCTGCTTCGCCGCTGGCTGCCGATGCAAGTTTATACAAGGCGGAGTGTTACATGAAGCTCTCCGCCCAGTAAGATCATACTTCACCGTCTGCGTGCAGGCTGTTATTGCCAGCTGATCGCGAAGGCACGCAGCTTTCCACCCTTGGCGTCACGGTAATATACTATCCTTAGATTATCAGCCAAATGTCCACGCTGGATTTCATAGCCATCCTTTTTCTCAGTGCTCTCAATCGTGAATAGCGGTTTTTTTACCACCTGGCTCAGCGCCGCTTTCATAAAAGATTCCGGGACTCCCTGGCCCCCACGATCTATTACCTGAATTGTCTTGATGGCCCTGGATTCGCGGTAAACCTTGAATTCGGTGACTTGTCCCTTATAACGTTCCCAGCCCGGGTTGGCAGCGCTGAATTTTTTATCTAACCCGTAGCGGGGAATGAAATCAGGTAGGCTGGTGGGAGCAGCAGCTTTTGAGGTTGAAGTCGCTGGATCCTTTTTACCGCTGTTCTTGGCAAGGCCCGGCATTGCAGTCTTGTCACTCACACCGTGATCCGGCGCAGTTGCTGGAGTACTGGAAGTGGCTGTATCCGTTACAGAAGAAGGTTTGGACATTTCTGCAGGCAAGGTCGGTGGCGATGGTTTTTGGTCTTGCGACGCGGATACGGTCGGCGCTGTGACAACCGTGTCCGGTATTGGCGAAGATCGGCGCTGCTGGAGAAACGTTGCAACGACGACTGCAATAATAACCGGAACCAGCCACAAGAAAAAAGTTGAGCGCTTTGAGCGGGAGGAAGAAAATCCCGACAATTTCAGCTGTTCGGTATTCCTGTCCTGCTTCGGGGCGGTAGCGGATTCGGTTATTAATTCCGGTGCAGGGGTACTGTCGACGAAATTGTCGAATGAACTGTTAAACTCGGACTGTACGGTAAGACGAGGACGTGGTGAATAGGTGATTCCTTGCTCTTCCAGGGAAGCTTCGGGTGTTGTTTCAGCAGCAGGCCCTGAAATTTCCTCTATCCGTACCGGTTGTGATGGAACTTTCTCAACGGTGGTTTGAAAAACGTCGCCTGCCGGTGTTGCTGCAATCGTCAAATCGGGCAATTCCAGCGCCGATGTTTCCGGTGCAACTGTCCCCCTGCTCTTTTTTTTTCGTGCGGTTAGTGACTCAAGGAGATTATGTAAATTGTCACGAAGTACGTCATCATCAGCTGATGTGTCAAGCCAACCCTTGTATGGGGTGAGAATCGTTTCGTTGACCTGATTCGGCGCAGCCAGCAATACAAAGCTGGAGCGTTTGCGCCCCAGCTGTTTTTTTAAGTGCATGATCAAAATATCAGCCGACAGGCCTGACAAATGCGTCTGAACAAACACTATATCTGGTTTTTCAGTGACTATTTCTTCACCACCCTTTTCAAGGTTGTTGGCGATGCGCAAACGAATAGTCTTATCATCGGTCAGACCGCCAAAAACATTTCTCAGTCGGGCTACATCGGTGATCAACAGTAGATTACTCACAATATTCCCTTCACAATTAATTGACGCATTGTACGGTATGAACTGTGCGTTATCAATATTATTAATGGCCGACATGGGCGGTTTGACATGTTTTAATAAATGAAACCCATGCAGATAATAATTAAACAACTTGACATTATGTGAATTGTTTTTCTAGTATGCATGAAATTTGATGGCTGTGAAGAGGAGTAGTAACTGCAGTCCGCTTTTCAGAGAGCCGGTGGTTGGTGCGAACCGGTAAGCAGATGTGGTGAACTCGCCTTGGAGCCGCTCCGGTGATATGTAGTCGGAGCCGTGAACCTGCGTTAATGGTTTAACTAAGGCCTGGCAGTCAGTATCGGCAGGCGAATTGGGTGGTACCGCGGATGGCATAGCCTCTGCCCCAAATTTTGGGCAGAGGCTATTTTTTTGTAAGCGCTGGATGCAGAGAGCGGTTTTTCTGGTAAATTCTATTAGACGTAGCACAGCGAAAGGAGTGTACTTAAGATGGCAAAGGCACAGGAGTCCAAAAAAGATGACCAGCGGATTATCAAAATATTTGATACCACGCTGAGGGATGGGGAGCAGGCCCCCGGTAACAGCATGAACATCGAAGAAAAACTGCGGCTTGCAAAGCAACTGCAGAAATTGAACGTCGATGTGATTGAAGCCGGTTTTCCGATTGCTTCGGATGGTGATTTCGAAGCGGTAAAAAAAATAGCCCAGACCATAAAAGGTCCTGAAATAGCCGGTTTGTGCCGCTCCAGCGAAAAGGATATCGACCGCGCCTGGGAGGCACTCAAGTATGCCGGTGAGAAGGGGCGCATCCACACTTTTATCGCCACTTCCGACATCCATATGAAGTACAAGCTTCAGATGGAGCCGAACAAGGTGCTGGCATCGGCAGTCAAAGCCGTCAAGAGGGCCGCTTCCTACACACCCAACGTCGAGTTTTCCTGCGAGGATGCCGTTCGCACCCGCTTGCCGTTTCTGGCTGAAGTTGTCGAGGCGGTTATTGATGCCGGCGCTACAACGGTCAACATACCGGATACCGTGGGTTACACAATCCCGTTTGAATATTTCAACATCATAAAATACCTGAAGGATAACGTGCCCAACATCGGCAAGGCGGTTATCTCGGTGCACTGCCACAACGACCTGGGGTTGTCGGTCGCCAACTCCATCGCTGCCATTCAGGCCGGCGCCGGCCAGGTTGAATGTACCATCAACGGTATTGGTGAGCGGGCCGGTAACTGTTCGCTGGAAGAATTTGTCATGATCTTGAGAACCCGCCGCGACATCCTGCCATTTGCAACAAATGTCGTGACCGAGCAGCTTACTCCGGCCAGCCGCCTGTTGACAATGATCACCGGCATTGCGGTGCAGCCCAACAAGTCGGTCGTCGGAGCCAATGCCTTTGCGCATGAGGCCGGCATTCACCAGCACGGCATGCTGATGGAAAAGTCAACCTACGAGATCATGACTCCCGAATCAGTCGGGCTTCTGGCCAGCGCCCTGGTGCTTGGCAAACACTCTGGACGGCATGCCTTCAAGAAGCGCCTGGAGGAACTGGGTCATGATCTTGATGATGTGAAACTGAATCGGGCTTTCGATCGCTTCAAGGATCTGGCTGACCTGAAGAAAGAGGTCTTCGATGAGGACCTGGATGCAATCGTAACGGATGAATCCCGCGAAGAAGCCCACTACAAGCTGGAACATATAACCGTCACCTGCGGTTCTTTTGCCGTGGCTACCGCAACGGTACAGATGGAAATCGACGGCGTCGCGGTGCGCACGGCAGAGCTTGGTGACGGGCCGGTGGATTCGGCCTTCAAGGCGATCAAAAAACTTACCAAGTCAAAGGCCAAGCTGACCCAGTACAATGTCGGTTCGATCACAGGCGGAACCGATGCCCAGGGTGAGGTAACGGTGCGGGTAAGCGAGGGGAGCCATTCGGTGGTTGGAAAGGGGGCGTCAACTGATATCATTGTTGCTTCGGCCAAGGCCTATATCCATGCACTGAACAGACTGAACTACAGACAGAAGCGTCTGATCGAAGCGGTCTGACAGTATCAGCAATGAAGACCGGGCGCTGCGCGGTCTTTATTGCTTCATTGATGAGACATTAGATAGGCTTTCTCAATACGATACAGGAGCCAAACCATGAAAAAGAATTGTTGCCGCTTGATCTGCTCCGTTTCACTTCTCGCACTTCCTCTGGCTGCTGCAGCGGCGGATGTTTCCGTTGACTCCTCCACCATCCTCAGAATTGAAAGTCGTGATATCAGGGGCGCTGATAAGGAAACACTGCTTCCTGCCACCCAGTTTCTGGGACTGGATGTTGACAAGCTGGCCGACGGCAACCTCTCCCTGCATCTCTACGGCTGGGGGCGTGCCGATCTGGGGGACAAGAGCTACAATAACGAGAGCATCGACGGCAGCCTGACCTACGGCTACCTGCAATACCGTTTCAAGGAGGCCAACGCGGATGTGCGCGCCGGCCGTTTCTTT
>JACMKN010000053.1 GCA_014380135.1 Deltaproteobacteria bacterium | reverse complement strand
GGGTGTCATGACCAGAAAATCCATCGTCACGCCGGGACGGGTCGGGATCGTGCGAATCTCTGTCAGAGCAAACGAGGTACCGCTCAGGAGCAGAAAAAGGAGGGCTGTAAAAAACAATCGGAGCGTCATATGGAATGTGCTCCTTCAAAGGGACAGCACCGGGCCGTGATATGCTGCTGCAGTTCATCCTCAAAATGACTCAGCAACCCCTCCAGCGGCCCCATGGCGCCGGGCGCCAGCGCGCAGAAGGCATAATTCAGCAGGCGGACATGCTCGCGCAATATATCGATATCGCCGCTCCGGCCCTGTCCGGTCTCGATCCGCTCCAGAATGTGGCGCACGAAGGGCAGACCTTCACGGCAGGGGGTGCACCAGCCGCAGGACTCACGGGCATAGAAACTGATCAGGTTGAGAGTGACCGCCACCATGCAGGTATCCTGATCGAAGACCACGATTCCGCCGGTGCCCAGGCGTGAACCGGCCTTGGCTACCGGATCGAAATCCATCGGCACATCCCAGTGTGACTTTGTGAAATAGGGGGTGGAAGCGCCGCCTGGCAAGCAGGCCTTGAAAGTGCTGCCGGGTCGCAGGCCGCCGCAGGGGCCTTCGATGATTTCGCCCAGCGTCATGCCCAGCGGCAGCTCGAAACATTCCGTCCTGGCCACATGGCCGCTGATGCAGAACAGCTTGCTGCCGGCCGCTTCCGGGGTGGCCGCCAGCCCTTTCCACCAGGCCGGTCCGCCCTTGATAATGGCCGGGATGTTGGCCAGCGTCTCGACATTGTTGACGACCGTCGGCTGTCCCCAGAGCCCTTTGACAGCCGGAAAGGGCGGCTTGGCACGCGGGTTGGCGCGGAGCCCCTCCAGGGCATTGATCAGTGCGGTCTCCTCACCGCAGATGTAGCGGCCGGCGGATTGGTGCAGATCCAGCTCCAGGCTGAAGCCACTGCCCAGGATATTTTTTCCAAGAAATCCGGCCCCGTGAGCAGCGGCCACGGCCTGGCGCAGATTGTCGGCGGCCTGTTCATAACCCCTGCGAATGAAGATGAAGGCATGCTGGACACCCAGCGCATAGCAGGCCAGCGCCATGCCCTCCACCAGCAGGTACGGGTTGCACTCCAGCAGCACGCGGTCCTTGTAGGTGCCCGGTTCCATTTCGTCGCAGTTGCAGATCAGGTAGCGCGGTCCCGGCAGGTTGCGCGGCACGAAGGACCACTTCTTGCCGGTCGGGAAACCGGCCCCGCCCCGGCCTCGCAGGCCGGAATCTATGACCGTCTGCTGGACCTCGTCGGGCGTCATGCCGGCCAGCACCCTGGCGAGCGCAACAAAGCCCCCCTCGCTGCGGTATTCGTCGAAGGTTGTCATCCGGCCGGGCCGGTTATGTTTGAAGAGAACCTGTTCCATGATAAGTATTCGGGAGCATAACACTGCCCAGACTCCCAGACAAGTCCCTTAGCGTCTTTTGACTTCCACCTGCCACGCCCCGCTCTCCCCCCTCGATTCCGTTTGGTACATGAATCGGGCCGGGACCGGCTGAACCTGCATTTTGCCCCCCGATTGCCATACCACTAAGCCTGCCATCCTTCTATACCCGTACAGCCATACAAAACAGGACGGGTCAAAACAGTGGCGCGAGTTACCGGGTATGGTGTATAGAGTGGGTGTTGATTTTCGACAGTTTAAATCTGATGCTTTTTTTGATGCAGGGAAGTTCACTTTCCGCAGCATTTAATACCGTATGAGAGGGGACCAGCCATGGAACTGGACTTCAGTCCTTATAAAAAAGCACTCAACTCGCTCCAGCGGGTGCTTGACCGCAGCCGCACAGTTCCGGAGGACGAAGATATCCGCGACGCCTGCATCCAGCGCTTCGAATACACCTATGAACTGGCATTCAAGATGCTTAAACGACAGTTGGAGCAGGAGCTTCCCTCCCGTGAGGAACTGGATCAGCTTCCTTTCAAAGAGATTATTCGCGTCGCAGCTGAGCGGGGCTTAATTGCCGTGCCTGAACGCTGGTTCGATTACCGTAACAAACGAAACATTACTTCCCACACCTACGACGAAGAGAAAGCACGCATGGTTTTCTCCGTCCTGGCAGATTTCGCGGCCGACGCCGCCGATCTGTTGGATTGCCTGAACAACCGCCATGCTTGACCTGGATCCAGGTCATCTGCACGAGGTTCGCCAAATTCTACAGCTCCTTGTTCCTGACCACGCTGTGCGAGCCTTCGGCTCCCGCGTGCAGGGAAATGCCAAACCTTTTTCTGATCTGGACTTGGCCGTCATGGGCAGTGCTCCGCTCGACTTCCGGCAACTGGCTGCCTTGAAGGATGCTTTCGCTGAATCCGACCTCCCCTTTCGGGTTGACGTGGTTGACTGGGCTGCAACAAGCGAGTCATTCCGGAAAATCATCGAAAAAGTTTATGAATTGGTGCAGGAAGGGGGTGCCTGAGATGAACCAGGGATGAAAACATATAGCCGCTGTCCCTCAGATCCAAGTTATCATATTGTGCCATACTTCCGATTAAAATCCTCGTCACTCATGATCAGCAGCAGTATCGCATCGATGAAACCAAGGACCGCCGGGATGAATGTCCAGCAGAAAAGCAGGTACAAAATGCCCATGCCGACACGTCTCAGGTAAAACTTATGGATCCCGAAGCCGCCCAGGAACAAGGCAAATAAAGCAGCAGCCAGCTTGCTTTTGCCGTTTGGTGCAACCGCACCCAGGTTCGCAAAAGGGGAGGCCTGCCGCACCCCACATTTCGGACAGATCTCGGCCTTGGCTTTAATAATGGCGCCACATTCCGAACAATATTTTTAGTCCAGACCCTTTTGAACCGTTTCGCTCATCATTTCCTCCCCCACCCACGAAACTGCAGTCAAGCTACACCAGCAGAAGCCGATGTTTTTCACAAATGTGTAACTCAGTACCCTCTAGTTTTGTGTGTTCGACTTTTTCGAAGTAGCTACATAAAAAGAAAAAAGAAATGTCGCTCCAAGGTCCCAACGTTTTATCAGGGTAGAGGCGAAGTCCACTGCCCCTGCTGGTTATGCCATTCTAAATTGACACCTTGACAAAACGCACAGCGTGCGCATAATACACACATAGGAGGTGCGCTATGCAGAAAGCCAGAATTAATCTTACCCTTGACTCAGACCTGATTGACTTTATCAAGGAATATGCAGAAACCCAAAGAACAACTGTTTCAGAGGTATTTACCCAATTTGCTCTAAAACTTAAGAGGACCAAGGAGAACAATCCCACAGAAACAATTCTGGCAGACCCGGATTTTTCTGAGTCATTACTTCAGACAATTGAGAGAATTAAGTCTGGTACGGTTACTTGGCACAGTTATGATGAGGTCTTTAAATGAAACTGGTCTTCAGTGATGACTTTGTAGTTTCTCTCAAGAAACACAGTGCTATAAAAGAAGCCGTCCGAAAGAAAGTTGATATGATCTGCGAAAGCCCTGTTGCCTTGGGCGAGCCGCTCAAAGGCAACTTCCGCGGCTACTACAGTTGTCCGGTTCGGCGCAATTTTCTTATCATTTTCCTCTACTGTTCGATTTGTCGAAGAAAGGGCGATGTTGCCATTGTCCTTTGCGAAGATTGCCCGGAGTGCCCCGACGATACGATCAAATTCATTGCATTAGGTCCTCACGACAAGACTTATTGGGGTTGACCCGTAATCATTATTTTGCATGACGTAGTGGGAAAACAGCGGCGGTTTTAGGCCGCTGCTTCTTCCTGGTTGAAACTCTCTTTTCTCTCTTTTAGTTGCTATCACTCCGCCGGACTACTCCAGCAGCGACTTCTCGGCTTTTTCCGGTTGTCCGCGCCACGGTAGGTGTCAGTGGCGTTTCTTACTCCGCTACTTTATGCCATTTCGCTTCTCGGTTTTGAAAGTCAAAGTGGCGCTTTCAATGCCTGATTCTTATTTCAATTTCAGGTATTTTTCAAGGGATGGGGCAACCAACAAATTTGCAACAAGCAGAGGATAAAATACCTTCCCAGAGATTGGTTACGGGTATTTCATAGACGTATGAAGTACTCGGAGAATAACGAGCTCCTCACACTGTACGGCATAAATAACGATGTACGGGAGGCCGGCAACAACAAGTTCCCGTGTCCCTCGTTCGCGTCCGCGTTTCCCGATGGTCGGATAGTCAGCCAGCATCTGAGCAGAATCGATGATCTTGTTTACCGTAGCAACTGCAGCTGGTGAATTGTCCTGAGCAATATATTCCTCGACTTGGTCGAGATTGCCAACAGCTCCTTCAGTCCAACGTATTCTCATCTTCGAGCCGCCCAGCGTTTGACTACATCGTCGTGATCAATCAACTTTCCGGCTCTCATCTCCTCAAGACCTTTTCTGATTTCTTCTCTCTGCCAGGTGTCTAGCTCCTCATCAGGCACCTCCACCGTAAACGGCAGTCCGTGCCGCATCTTTACTTGCTTGTAAAAGAGTGTCACTGCTTCGGTTGTCGTCATTCCAAGCGCTCTAAAGATGCTCTCAACATTTTGTTTTAATTCCGGCTCCATCCGCGCATGAATCATTGCATCTCGTGGCATATCGTTTCCTCCGCAGTATCATTTTTTAAAATTGTATCTCGTTTGACACACTACATCAAGCCAGAAAATGTAAAAACAACAACAAAGTCTAAAATTTCAGCAACTCGCCTGTTTCGGTCATTAAGATAGTTGCTTTATTATGTCTTACTTTTCTTCGATAACTCTGCAAATAGTTGCTCGCAGGCCTCCGGGGACAATTTTCTGATAATGGTCTCCACCTTTTCAACTTTGGTATGATAGTCAAACGGGCATCGATTTTTATTGCAAGAGTCTGATTAGAGAGGGATCAACCGCTGCATGGATACGGTTCAGGAGGGGGTCCTGCGAAGTTCGGCCAGCAGGGCTGCGGCACTTTCGATAGAGACCGGTCCGAACTGGCGCTCACCAACCATCACCGCCGGGGCGTTGCCGCAGTTGCCGAGACAAGAACAGGGGAGCAGGGTAAAGACGCCATCGGTGGTTGTGCCACCGGCCTGGATCCCCAGCAGTTTTTCAAACTGCCTGAGAAGAGTTTCTCCACCCATGCTCCAGCAGGAGATCGAGTCGCAGACGTGAATGACATGCCGTCCCACCGGACGGCGGTAGATCATCTCGTAGAAGGTGGCCAGTTCCTCGATCTGCAGCGTTGATAAACCCAGCAGATCGCCTGCTTCAGCGACAGCCTCATCGGTCAGCCAGCCATAGTGGTTCTGCAGCTCCTTCATCACATCCACCGCGGCTTCACGATTCGTGACGGCCCGGGCGACGCGCTGCTGGAGCTCCATTTTGAGGGATTGAGGTATCATGGGGAGGTATTATAGTTGCTTTGGGCGGTGTGGCAAGCGGAAATCATGGCATGAAACGGGCAAAGACCTGATTGGAAAGCAGCATGCCGCGCCGGGTCAGGCGCAGCGCCCCCGCTCCCTGCTGCAGAAGACCGATCCTGATCAGTTCATCGATGACGCTGCCATAGGTGGTCTGCAGCGTAGAACCGAATTCCCGTTCAAAACTTTCAGGCGAGACACCTTCAGACAGACGCAGTCCCAGAAACATGAATTCCGCCATGGCATCTTCACGCGCCAAGGCATGCTGATCCCGGCGCGGCAGGCGACCGGCGGCCAACTCCCGGCTGTAATCTTCCAGACTTTCAGGGTTGCTGAAACG
>JACMKN010000317.1 GCA_014380135.1 Deltaproteobacteria bacterium | reverse complement strand
TCCGCCAGGGTGCCCTGGGGCACCAGCTCCACCTCCAGCTCGCCGGCCAGATACTGGCGCTCGAACTCCTTGTTCTCGCCGACGTAGGAGGAGACCATCTTGCGGATCTGCCGGTTCTTCAGCAGGATCCCCAGCCCCCACTCATCCACGCCGCAGTTGTTGGAAATCACCGTCAGGTCGCGCACTCCCGAGTCGCGCAGACCCTCGATCAGTTTTTCCGGAATCCCGACCAAGCCGAAGCCACCGGCCATGATGCTGGCGCCGTCGCAGATCCCTGCCAGCGCTTCCTGAATATTCGTGCAAACGACCGCCATATCCTTACCTCCCGGATTTTTCAACATATTCAATGATTGTCCTGATCTTGATTCTACCTCGTCACATTCAAAATCATAGCGACCTTTTCAGCAGACGCCCCATATAGCCGATGGCGACCCGCCGGAAGGCCGGCAGTCTGACCGCAAAAACGACGCAGTTTATTTTGAATTCCCTTGGACAAATATCCGGTTTCGAGGATGTAGTTCAGCCATCTGCTCTGCTCCTGGTGTTGTATCTGGCTGACGGAGCTTATTAATAACATTGACAAAAGCCCTTGATATTCCATATAAATCGGGTAATTCAGCAAGTTCATGCACCACTCCGGGGGAACAAATGACTACACGCATTGAAAAAGATTCCATGGGAGAAATGACGGTTCCGGCCGAAGCCTACTATGGCGCCCAGACCGCCCGGGCACTGCACAACTTCCCGATTTCCGGCCTGAAGCCGCACCCGGCCTTTGTGTGGGGGACGGTGGTCATCAAGCGCTGCGCCGCGCTGGCCAACATGTCCACCGGCCGACTGGCAGCGGAAATCGGTGAGGCCATCGTTGCCGCGGCGGATGAGGCGCTGGCCGGGGAACTGGCCGACCAGTTCGTAGTTGACCCTTTCCAGGCCGGAGCCGGCACATCCCACAACATGAACGCCAACGAGGTGCTGGCCAACCGCGCACTGGAACTGCTGGGGCGCCAGCGGGGCGATTTCAGCACGCTGCACCCCAACGACCATGTCAACATGGCCCAATCCACCAACGATGTCATTCCGACCGCCATCCGGCTGGCGTCGCTGGAGCTGCTGGATCCGCTGCTGGAGACGCTGGAAGGGCTGGAGCTGGCTCTGGCGGCCAAGGGCAGCGAGTTCGATCACGTCCTCAAGTCCGGCCGCACCCACCTGCAGGATGCCGTACCGATCCGCATGGGGCAGGAATTTGGCGCCTATGCGGTGGCGATCCGCAAGAACCGCGAAGGGCTGGAGGCCTGCATCCCGGCCCTGCTGGAGCTGGGCATCGGAGGCACCGCCGTCGGAACCGGCCTGAACGCCGAGCCGGCCTATATCAAGGCCATCATCGAGCAGCTTACGATTGCCACCGGCTTCCCGCTGATTGCCAGCCCGGATCTGTTTGAAGCGATGCAGAACATGGACCCTTTCCTGGCGCTCTCCTCGGCCCTGCGGCGCACGGCGGTCACGATCGGGCGCATCGCCAACGACCTGCGGCTTTTGGCCTCCGGCCCCCGCACCGGCCTGGACGAGATCCGTCTGCCGGCCATTCAGCCCGGCTCCTCGATCATGCCGGGCAAGATCAATCCTTCCATGGCCGAGATGACCAACATGGTCTGCTTCCAGGTCATTGGCTGCGACCAGGCCGTCATGCTGGCGGCCCAGGCCGGCCAGCTGGAACTGAACGTGATGATGCCGCTGATCGCCTGGAACCTGACTTTTTCGATGGAACTGCTCAGGAATAGCGTGCAGAAATTCACCGAATCCTGTATAAATGGGATTGCTGTCAACGAGGAACGCTGCCGCCGATATCTGGATGAATCGCTGGGCCTTGTAACGGTGCTGGCCCCCTACATCGGCTATAACGCCTCGGCCGCCATCGCCAAGGAGTCGTTGGCCAGCGGCAAAAGCATCCGCGAGATCGTGCTGGAGCAGCAGCTGATGCCGGAGGCGGAACTGGACCGAATCATGCAGCCGGAACATCTGACGGAACCCGGACTGCCGAAGCAATAGCCCCGGATTTTATAAGCAACACTACAACCAAAGGAGACTGAAACGATGAAAGAAGAAGTATTGAGGGTTCTTGAGATGGTGCGTCCCGGCCTGCAGGCCGATGGCGGAGATGTGGAACTGGTCGAAATCACCGAAGACGGTATCGTCAAGGTGCGCCTGAAGGGCGCCTGCGGCAGCTGCCCCATGTCAACCATGACTCTCAAGATGGGAATCGAACGCGCCATGAAGGAACAGATTCCAGGCGTCAAGGAAGTTGTACAGGTCTGACGCTATCTTTCCGCAACAACATGCTTAATCTGCAGGGGTTGGCCCTCACCGCCAGCCCCTGTTTTTATGGACAACTATGACAAACAAACCGGAAGTTCCCTTGCAACGCCCCTACCGCTCCAAGTTCAGCCTTTTTGACCTGGCCAAGATCGGCTTCTTTTTCTTCGGCTTTCCGAACAACACCTTCGGGTCGGTGGATGTCACCAGCGACTGCAACCTGCGCTGCGAACACTGCTATTTTTTTGAGCAGGAGCGCGTAGCCCAATGCTCGCTGGAGCAGTGGCGTGACAAGTTCGAGCAGATGAAGGCCGAAGGCTTCCGCTTTTACCAATGCACCTGGGTCGGCGGCGAACCGCTGTTGCGGCCGGAGCTGATCGAACTGGGGCGGCAGTATTTCAAGTTCAACACCATCACCACCAACGGTTCGTTGCCGCTGCCGGACTGGAAAGACGTCAGCTGGTGCATCTCGGTGGACGGCGGCCAGGCCTACCATGACCGTTTCCGCAACCAGCCGGGACTCTACGAAACGATCAAGCGCAACATCCGGCAGAGCGAAGGACAGCGCATCACGATCGCCTACTGCATCACCCGCCAGAACCAGGCCGACATCGAGACCTCACTGGCGGAGTGGTATCAGAACCCCAAGGTGCGCAACATGGTTTTCAGCTTTTACACCCCGATCCGGGGACTGGACGACGATCTCTGGCTGGATTGGCCGGACAAGGACCGCCTGCTTGATAAACTGATGGAACTGAAACAGCAGTACGGCGATTTTCTGGTCAACACCAAGCCGGCCCTGGAACTGATGAAATCGTCTTCGGCCCGCAGCGTGACGGACAACTGCCTCTTCGCGAGCACTTCCTTCGCCTTTGACCCTGCCGGAGGAGTGAAAAAACCCTGCATGCTCGGCCCCAAGGCCGACTGCGACCGTTGCGGATGTATCGTACCCTTTTTCCTGCGCTCGTTGACCGACCGCAAACTTATACTCAAGGATCTGAAACAGCGCTTTTTCTCCTCACTGCAGCGCAGCAGAGGGTGAGGTCAGCAGAGTTGCAGCCGGTCAGACACTACAGGCAGGTTATCGCAGTTACTGTGGCTGTGGCAGCCCTGCTGGGAACGCTGGCAACGACCGTAGCGGCCCAGGTGCCTGACACCAACAGCTACTGGAAAAATTTCACCGTGATCGAGAAACAGGCCAAGCGCCTTCTGGACGGGGCTCTGCAGAGCTGTCGCGGCCGAAGCGGCGCTGAGGCCGAGGCGGCCCTGAGAGAATGGAAAGCGTCCCTCCAGCCTGAAAAATATCCCGGTTCCGAGTTTAATCCCTGCAGCGGCTCCGGAACCCTGGTGACCGGCAAGACCACCCTCGTTGCGTCCAACGGCATAGCGATCAGATTGTCCGAAAACGGCCCTCTTCAAACTGAATGGGATCTTCGCGCCCGCACCGTAAAACTCTGGTACGGCGGGGATCACATCTCATTTTCGATCAACCCGATTTCGGTTTCGCTCCTGAGGGCTTCGCTGGTTTTTTCAAGCACCCAAGGGCAGTATTTACCTGCCACGGCCACTATCAGCGAAGGGCAGATTATCAGCGGCCTGGAGGCCTTCTGGCGCTCGGCGCACGAGCACTATCCGACCCATTCCATGTATGACGTGGCACTGCAGGTCATTACCGGCAAAGACCAGGGGCGGGAAATGCTGCTCGATTTTATCCGCTGTGGAAAATCCATCTGCGATTGACGTACAACCAACCATAATCCAATAATTGAGGTTTTTGATGGCACTTATATCCCTGCGCAACATAAC